>JADFOJ010000059.1 GCA_022562915.1 Planctomycetota bacterium
GCCCCCCTGGCGCTGTTGGCGCCGGATGAGATCGGCGCCATCGCGGACGATTCCGTCGAGCTCGTCATCAACTGCGATTCGCTTCCCGAAATCGGCCGGGAAACGGCGTTGCATTACCTCCGCCAGATTCGCCGCATCAGCCGGCGGTTTTTGTCGATTAACCAGGAAACCCGAAAGACCCATAACGGCATCGCCCAGAACTGGGTTTCCGAGCTGGTCGAGCAAGCGGGTGGATTTCAGAGAGTGTACCGCTTCCGGCACTGGATGGAGCAAGGCTACGTCGAGGAACTCTATGAAAGAGTCTGAGGCGCCTCTTTGAAGAGCATTTTGCAGCCCGCGCAGTCCTTCGGCGCGGCATTCGAGGGCCAGGGGCAAGGGCGGCGCAACAATTTCGATGCCCTGCGTCTGGCGGCGGCGTTGGCATGAGCGGTCGCGTCGCCGTCGTCATCGTCACCCACCACAGCGCCGCGGTCATCGGCGCCTGCCTCGACAGCGTCCGGGATGTGGATCAGCTCATCGTCGTCGATAACGCCAGCGACGACGAGACCCGCCAAATCGTGGCCCAAAAAGCGCCGGCGGCCGAGGTCCTCCACAATGCCGTCGGCGTCGGCTATGGCAATGGCGCGAACCAGGGATTGGCGCGGGTTGCCTGCGAGTTCGCCCTCATGGTCAATCCCGATTCGGTGCTGCGCCCGGACGCTATCGCCGAACTTCTCGCCGCCGCCGAGCGCTACCCGGAGGCGGCCATGTTCGGGCCCACCCTCCTGAAGCCCTCGGGCGAGGTCGAACTCAGCCACGACGTCTCGCTGTTCGAGAGGCGGCGCTACGGCAAGCGCGACGGTGAAAGCCCCCCGGTGGGCGACTGCTCGGCCGCCTCGTTGTCGGGCGCCGTGGTCTTGCTGCGCATGGCGGCGCTGAAGCAAGTCGGCTTCTTCGATTCCAACCTGTTTCTCTATTACGACGACGACGACATGTGCATGCGGCTTGGCGCGGCGGGCTACGGCCTGGTGCTGGCGCCGGCGGCGGTGGCCGAGCATCGCGGCGCCGGTTCGGTCAGGCCGAGCCCCGGGTATTATTGGGAAAAATTCTGGCACATGGCCTGGTCGCGCCTCTATATGGAAGAAAAATACCATGGGCCCGCCGCCATGCGGCGGATGGCGCTGGGCAATGGCTTGCGGTACGCGGCCAAGACCATCGCTCACACGGTCACCTTGAATCGCCACAAGGCCTGGCGCGACGCGGCGCGGACTTCGGGCGCCATCGCTTATCTTGCCGGCGTGCCGGCGCTTCGTGATAATCTGCGCTCATGAGAGGCTATTCAATCTGCCGCCTGACCGTCCTCGCCGCCTTGTTGTGGTTGGCGGCCTGCGCGGCCCCGCCGCCGCCGCCGCAAGGCCCGCCGACCTTCTCGGCCAGCGGCACCGCCATCGTCACCGGCGGTCCCGGCGTTGATGCCTATTTGTTCGGCCGCAGCCAGGTGACGATCACCCGGATCGACGACACCGTCCTGGTCGATGGCGACAACAATCCGCTCTATCGCACCATCGAGGTCGCCGGCGGCGCCCACGCGGTCTATTTCAGCTACCGCCATTCGGCGCTCTGCGTCACCGGGTCGGCCTGCGCCATGTCTCTGCTGCGCGAACGCAAGCTCGCCCTCGATGCAAAAGCCGGCCATCTCTACCGGGTCGGCGCGACCTATCGCCGGGGTCGTTTTTGGGCCTGGATCACCGACGAAAGCGACGAGGGCGCCGTGGTTTCGGGCAACCTTCCCGGCGGCGCCGATTGGGCGGCGGATGTTCGGGGTTTCGGCGGCGGTCAAGTGTTCTGATCCTTGGATGAGCCATGCAGACGAATTTCACCCTGGCCCAGCTTGCCACGTCGGAGATCGAGGAAGCCGAGAGCATCCTGCGCAAATGCGTCCACTGCGGTTTCTGCCTCGCCACCTGCCCGACCTATGTGCTGCTTGGCGACGAGCTCGACAGCCCCCGGGGACGCATCTATCTGATCAAACAGATGCTGGAGCGCGGGGTCGCGCCGGCCGCCAGCGTGGTCACCCATATCGACCGCTGCCTGAGCTGTCTGTCCTGCGCCTCGACCTGTCCATCGGGGGTCGATTACGGTCGCCTCATCGACCGCGCCCGGGTTCATATCGACCAGACTTATCAGCGGCCCTGGCGCGATAACCTGCTCCGCGGCCTGCTCGCCCTGGTGGTCCCCCGCCCCTGGCTGTTTCGTCTCGCCCTGCTTGGCGCCTGGGGCACGGACCCTGGTGGGCCGCCGGACTTTGATGGAGACGGCGACGTAGGGATCGTCGATTTCCTGGAGTTGCTTGGCCACTGGGGCCTCTGCCCTGGAGTCGACGCGGTGCCGCCGGCGTCGCTGGCGTCGGCCGTCCAGGGTGCAGGGTTGATCTGGCCGTCGGACTGGGATGCCTTTGCGGCGACGATGACGGATCCGAATGCCTCGGCGGCCGAGAAGGATCGCTGGTCGTGCTGGATGCATCACTACCTGGATGTCCACAGCCGCCGGTTCTTCATCGAGTGGCCCAACCCCTGCCCGGCACCGGACCCGTTCGGCGGGCATTGAATCGCGCTTGCTCGTGCGTGCAATTCGATATGTGTGTCGTCAGGAAGCCGCTTTCGGTGCACTCCGTGCATAAGCAAGATCCCGCGCGTCGGCCCGCGGGGTTCTTGTCATTCGTGGGATCGTGGGTGCGGGGCACCCACGCTGCCGATCTCTACTCGTCCTTGACCTCGTACTCGGCATCGATGACGTCGTCGTCACCCGGCGTGCCGGTGGACTCGGCACCCGGCGTAGTGCCGGACCCGGCCCCGGCCCCGGCGCCGGGGGCGCCGCTGTCGACCTGTGCCGCGGTCGCCTCGTAGACGGCCTTGCCCAGTTCGATCGCGGCCTCGTTGAGCTGCTTCAGGGCCGCTTCGATCGCGGACTTGTCATCTTCCTTGAGCTTGTCCTCGAGGTTCGCGATCGCCGACTCGATGGTGCTGCGGGCTTCGGGCGACACCTTCTCGCCGTGCTCCTGGAGCGACTTCTTCGTCGAGTAGACGATCAGCTCCGCCTGGTTCCTGACGTCGATGAGCTCCCGGCGGGCCTTGTCCCGTACGGCGTGCTCCTCGGCATCCTTCTTCATGGTTTCGATCTCGGCTTCGGAGAGACCGGTCGAACCGGTGATCTCGATGGACTGGCTCTTACCTGTCGCCTTGTCCGTGGCCGAGACGTTGAGAATGCCGTTCGCGTCGATGGAGAACTCCACCTCGATCTGCGGCATGCCCCGCGGTGCCGGCGGTATGTCCGTCAGGTCGAACCGGCCCAGCGAACGGTTGTCGCCGGCGAACTCGCGCTCTCCCTGCAGGACGTGGATGGTCACCGATGTCTGGCTGTCCGACGCGGTGGAGAAGGTCTCCTTCTTCGACGTCGGGATCGTGGTGTTCTTGTCGATGAGTCGCGTCATGACGCCGCCGAGCGTCTCGACGCCCAGCGACAGCGGCGTCACGTCCAGCAGCAGGACGTCCTTGACCTCGCCCATGAGCACGCCGCCCTGGATCGCGGCGCCGATGGCCACGACCTCGTCCGGGTTGATGGACCGGTCGAGCTCCTTGGTGGCGAAGATCTCCATGGCGATCTGCTGCACCATCGGGGTGCGGGTGCTTCCGCCGACCATCACCACGTCGGAGATGTCGCCCGGAGACACCTTGGCGTCGGCAAGCGCCGTCCTGCACGGTTCCTTGAGACGGTCGAAGAGGTCCACGCAGAGGCTCTCGAACCTGGCGCGGGTGATCGTCTGCTGGAGGTGCTTGGGTCCCTGTTGATCCGCCGTGATGAACGGCAGGTTGATGGTTGCCTCCATCTGCTGGCTCAGCTCGCACTTGGCCTTCTCGGCGGCCTCCTTGAGCCGCTGGAGCGCCATCGCGTCGCCGCGCAGGTCGATGCCCTCGGTCTTGCGGAATTCCTCGGCCACGAAGTCGATGATCCGCTGGTCGAGGTCGTCGCCGCCGAGATGCCCGTCGCCGTTGGTCGCGAGCACCTCGAAGACGCCCTCGCCGATATCCAGTATGGAGATGTCGAACGTGCCGCCGCCGAAGTCGAAGACGACGATCTTGGCGTTCTTCTTCTTCTCGAGGCCGTAGGCCAGGGCGGCCGCGGTCGGCTCGTTGATGATCCGCTCGACGGTGAGGCCGGCGATCTCGCCGGCTTCCTTGGTGGCGGTGCGCTGCGAGTCGTTGAAGTATGCCGGCACCGTGATGACGGCGCGATCGACGGGCTCGCCGAGATAGTCCTCGGCGGTCTTCTTCAGATCCCTCAGGATCATCGCGGAGATTTCCTGGGGCGTATAGAGCGTGTCGCGGACTTTCACCTTGACGGGCTCGTCGGCGGCGCCGACGACCTCGTAGGGAACGATCTTCTCTTCGTCGGGGACCTCGTGATGACGACGGCCGATGAAACGCTTGATCGAGTAGACCGTGTTCTTCGGGTTGGTCACCTGCTGGTGGCGGGCAGGCTGCCCGACGAGCCGATCACCCTTGTCGGTAAAGGCGACGACCGACGGCGTGATGCGGTTTCCGGTCGAGTTGATGAGGACCTTGGGCTGGGCCCCTTCCATGACGGCCACGACGGAGTTCGTCGTGCCGAGGTCGATTCCGATGATCTTGGACATGATGAGCCTTCCTGCAACGGCGCGAAACCCGCGCTTGCCATTGCGATGGCAAGGCCGGTGCCAGAAAGGATCGCCCCGGGGCACGCCCCAGGCCCCTCCGGTGGTCTGACTCTGTCGGATCCCGACGACCCCGTCTGCCAGTTTGGCGGACTGGGAATGTTCTACGCGCTGTGGCCGTCGCGCCCGTACCGGACGCCATGGCCCTGGAGTCGATCGAGGCGATCGCCGAACTCCTTGATATTTGCGGGGAAGCTCTTGAATGCCTCGCCCCACACCTGGGGGATCCGGCTCAGCGCCAAGTCGTCGTGGGTGCCCATGATGCCGTCGCTGCCGGAGCTGATCACGTCGAAGCCGGGGTCGTCTTCGACGATCACGTAGCGGTAGGGGTTGCCCCACGGATCGGTCATGGTCGAGGCGCTCAACGCAAGGGCGTCCAGGCCGTCCGGAAGCTCGCCGTTGTCGTCCTCGTATTCCATCGCGGCGATCGTCACGTTGAACATGTCAGCGGAGACCTCGATGATCTCCGGCTGTATCAGCACGAAGGCGACCGTTCCCGCGAGCAGCGCAGACACGCCGACCGCCAGCACGCCGAGGATCGCCAGGCCGGTGATCGCGAGCCAGATGACCGTGCCCAACAGGCCGACCAGGACGCCCATGCCCGCGAAGCCGCGCGGTGCCTTGCCCAGGGCGACCAGGCTCACCAGCAGCCCCAGCAGCGCGATGATGCCGGTCGGAATGAACAGACCGATCGCCGCAATAGAAGAACCCGGCCACGCCCAGGCCGTTGCTCTGGCTCATCGGGACCATCACGTACTGCGGGAAGGGTGTCGCGGTCGCGGTCGCGGTCGCTTGCCGGCTCATTGCAATGCTCCCATATGGCCTGTCAGTGCGCGATACGTCCAGGGCAGCGCCGGCGGGATCCTCGCGCCGACCCTGGACCGTCCCCCGTGCTCGATTCTCTTATTGGGATTCCGAACTCGATCTTCCGGCGTGGCCTGCCAGGGCCAACGCCGCGATCTGTCCGGCAATGGGCCCGCGATCGCCGCCGGCGGTCACGACAACGACGCCCTGGCGGCGCTGCGGCGACCAGCGGAGCAGTACCACGCCGCCCGGCGACGACTCGGTCAGTTGCAGGAACCCGGGCGCCGTCGCGTCCGGCCGGTCCACGGTCGAGGTCGCCGCACAGAGGTCCTCCAGCAGCGTGCCGAAATCGGCGAGGTCCGTCTCCGGCGGTGCGTGTCCGGACCGGTTGGCCGCCAGGTGAAGGACCGGGCCGGCCGCGGCCCGTCGCAACGTTCCGCGCCACACGACGGCGCCGTTCTCGACGATCACGATCATCGCCGTCGGGACGTCGGCCCGGGCCAGCATCGCCGGTACCTCTCTGCGGAGATCGGTGATTCTCTCCGGCCACGGCTCCGGCAGTGCCGGAGTCTCAGCGAGAATCAGAGCCTTGAGCCGTCGCACGACCGCCCGGTACCGCGCGGTCGCACGGAGACTGTCGAGGTCGGGATCGATCGACAGGTGAACCAGGTTGCGCCATCCGTGCTCGACGGCGCGCTCCAGTGACGACAGTGCTTCGTCGGCGCGCCGCAGACGGCCCATCACGCACGCATGGTTGTAGTGTGCCTGGGCGGCGTCCGGTGAGACCTCCACGAGCCGCGAGGCGACAACGGCTGCCTGCTCGTACGCCGTCGCCGTGTGCAACTCGAAGAACTCACGAAGTAACCGGTCCGCCGGGTCCGCCGCGCGCGGGTAGTGGATCGGGCGTTGCTCACGGACCGGGTTGACGGTCTGCTGCCGGCCGGGATGACGAATCGGGCTCCACGGGTGTGACCCGGACGCCGACGACGCTGTCATCGCCGCGGCGATCAACCCCGCGGCGACCGCGACGAGGGCCGGGCGCAGGATGCAGGGTCGGTCTTTGAAGGTCACGAGCAGAGGTGCGTCCGGCATCGAAAGAGCTCCGCTGTCTGCCGGTTCTATCCGGGGGCCGGCCGCTACGGTGGCACATTCTGCCGTATTTCGGGGTCGAAAGTTCAAAAAGAGCCCGATTTCCGGGGTTGAACACTTTCGGATCGCTGGTAGAGTTAGAAAGTAGAGAGTAGAGATTAGAAAGTAGAGAGTAGAGAAGAGCAGAAAAGAGAAGAGTAGAGGGTGAGAGACGTGCCATCTGTCAATGTTCGGGTCGCTGTGGCCGCTGTGGTTGTGGTTGGGTGTGGGGCACCGGCGGTTCAGGCCGGCTTCCCGCCACTGGAAGTGCAATGGAGTCTGGACGGCAGTGTTGTCCTCGATGACCTGCCTTTCGGTGTGCCCAACGGTACCGGCGGGTTCCGCTACGACGGAGGGGGTACCTTCGGGGCGGTCTCAATGAGCTACAGCCTCGTGGGCACGCCGGACCCGCGGATCTCCGGCAGTTTCGCGCTCCAGAACTTCTCGCTGGCGACGGTGGAGGTCGTGCTGCAGGTGACGTTGCCGATCTCGCCGGCCCTCCTCGACAGTACGAGCCTGACGGGCTCGGTCGCCGTCGGGATGACGGCGGACGATGACGGGGGCACCTTGGCGGCGCTGGCGGGGATCCCTTTCTGGCAGGGCCTTCTCGACGGCATCCCGGTGGGTGGGGCGACGGATCTCCTCATCGGGCTGAACATAATGATTGCAGGGCCCGGCAGCCCCGATGGCGCCGAGGAGGGTTTCTTCCAGGTCGTGGGACCGTCCGTCCTGGAGACGATCGGTATTCGAATCAGTTTTTCGCTGACGCCTGGTGAGCAGGTTTCCTTCACCAGCGTTTTCGATGTTGTGCCGGGCCCTGGTGGCCTGGCAGTGGTGCTCTTCGCAGCGGTGTTGACCAGGCGACGACGCCGGTCCGGCTGAGACGAGAGAGAGCCTGCACAGTGTGCGGGTGAGAAAACGGGTAGCCGAGGGGGTCTGGTGTCCTCACTGGAGAGTCGGGGTCTGTCAGGTCCTTCGGCTTGGTGTGCGCCCGAAGTTTCACATTAATGGTCTTGAAGGATGGCCGTTCTGTGGTACGGTTGCGAACGTACTTCTCCGAGGGGACGGGACGCTGACGCGGCGTTTCGTAGCGTTCGTGACGGTGGACCAGGAAACCTGTTGCAGGAACCGGGCAGAGAGAGAGGAGTCAGGAGGAAGGGTTCATGGCTTCTCGCATTACTTCTGGTGCCATGCCGGTTGCCGTACTGGCGATCGCTGCGACGGCCGTCGTTTCCAATAGTGCCCTGGCTCAGGCAACGCCGCCCGCCTTCACCATGGGCTGGACGGTGGGCAACGCCGACACGATCACCTACGACTGGACGCAGTTCGGCACGCTGAACGGCAACGGCGATTGGAGCGTCCCGGGCAATGAAGCCATCTGGTCGGGCTGGAACTACACCGGCACCCTCGTCGGTGACGGCGGGGCCTGGCAATTCGACTGGAACACAGTGTTCAACGTCGGTGAGGGCGTCGCTGCGGGTGTCGGGGCGTTCGTGACGGCCAACATCGTGGTCACGAACAACGACATCGTGAACCAGAGCTTCAGTCTCCTCATGACGCTGCCCACGGGCTTCCTGGGGACGATGCTCGAGCGCGGCTCGATCGTCGGAACGATCACCGACCTGACGTTCGATGACGCCACGGTCTTCGCGCCTGCCGGGGGCCAGATCTACACGCCGTTGATCGACGGGGTGGACGAGGTACCCGGGTTTCTCATGGGAGAAGGGTTCTCCGAGAGCGCCGGCGGCCCGCTGTTCAGCAACAGCGTCGGCCCGGCCGACTTCGGGATCCCCACCCCGATCGCTGCGAGCCAGCCTGTCGATTCGAGCATCGGCATCCTGCTGAGCTTCGATCTGACGGCGGGTGATTCCGCATCGTTCACGGCGATCTTCGAGGTTCTGCCGGTTCCCGCTCCGGCCGGGCTGCCGATCCTTGCAGCCGCCGGTCTCCTTGCGGGAAGGAAGCGTCGTCGTCGGCGCTGATCCGGCGGGTCGTTCGTGATTCGTACGTTGGTCCCGGGGGCTTTTCCCATGCGAGTGTCAGCGGGGTGGCGGCGTCCGAACGCGGCGCCGAGCGCCCAGGTCATGTTTGGAGCTCTTGCGTCGTTGCTGGCATGTGTGGCCGGCACCGCGACGGCGGGCCCTCAGCCGGGTCTCCCCACGACCATCGACGACTATTTCCAGCCGGGCACGCAGCCCGGCGGGCTGGCGGTGGGCATGGTCAGCGCCGGCAATTGCTTCTTCTGCCACGCCCAGTACGACATCGACGCCGAGCCGTATCGACCGTGGGCGGCCAGCATGATGGGCCAGTCCGCGCGCGACCCGCTGTTCTGGGCGTGCCTCGCGGTGGCGAACCAGGACGCCCTCGAGGCCGGGAGCTTCTGCATCCGCTGCCATGTGCCCAACGCGTTCCTGGAGGACCGGGCGTCGCCGCCGGACGGTTCGGCATTGATCACACAGGACTTCGAGAGCATCAACTGCAACTTCTGCCACCGGATGGTGAACCCGGAGTTCCCCGTGCCGGGCGACGGCCCGGTCGAGGACGTTGACATACTGGCGGATCTCGATCTGGCGGGGTTGATTCCACCAAGCGGCAGCAACGCCAGGTACGTCGTGGACCCGGACGATTCACGGCGCGGGCCGTTCGACGACATCGTGGGAAACCCGCACAACCCGACGCCGATGCTCGTCTCGCCATTCCACTCGCAGGCCGAGTTCTGCTGGACGTGCCACGACGTGAGCAACATGCTGTTCAAGCGGCAGGGTGACGACACCTACGTGATGGAGGCCGTGGGCACCGCCCACAGCACCGGTCTGCAGCAGGACATGTTTCCGTTGCACCGTACCTACAGCGAGTGGAAGAACAGCTACTACTTCCTGCTGGGCGGCGTGCAGCACAACGGCCGGTTCGGCGGCAACCATCCCACGGGCGTCATGAACGTCTGCCAGGACTGCCACATGCCCGACCAGGTCGGCATGGGCTGCGGGTTGCCGGGATTCCCGGAACGGCCCGACGTGCCGCAGCACAGCTTCGTCGGCTCCAACACCTGGGGCCTCAAGGCCGTCCGGGCCGTGGACGCCGACGGCAACGGGCTCCCGGACTTCACGGACCAGCAGACGGGGCTTTCCGACGAGACCGTCGCCGCCCAGATCGCCCGCAACATCGACATGCTGGAGAAGGCCACGGACCTTCAGCTCACCCAGCTCGGCGACGGGTTGCGCGTGCGCGTCGTCAACCAGACCGGCCACAAGGTGCCCACCGGGTTCCCCGACGGGCGGCGGATGTGGATCAACGTGAAGTTCCTGGATGCCGGGGGCCAGGTCGTCGTGGAGCTCGGCGAGTTTGATTTCTCCACCGGCGGCATCGTCAACCCGCAGGACACCACGGTCTACGAGATCAAGCTTGGGTTGGACGCCGCCCAGGCAGCCCTGACCGGCCTGCCGGCGGGCGAGTCGTTCCACTTCATACTGGCGAACACGATTGAAAAGGACAACCGTATTCCGCCCAGGGGATTCTCCAACACCGTGGCCGTCCAGAACCAGACCACGCCGGTCGGGGCGTCATACCTGGACGGCCAGCACTGGGACGACACGCTCTTCGACATACCGGGCTGTGCGGTCCAGGCCGTCGTGACCGTCTACTACCAACTCGTGTCGGACGAGTACATCACGTTCCTTCGCGATACCAACGTCACGGACAACCGCGGGCAGATCGCCTTCGACCTCTGGGCCGATCCCCTTGTCGGCAACAACAGTGCACCCGTGGTCATGGACATGTCCACGGTGCTCCTGACCGGCACCCCCGCAGACATCGATGGAGACGGGCTCGTCGGGATCAACGATTTTCTCATTCTCCTGGCAAGCTGGGGACCCTGCCCGCCGACCGGCGACTGCGGGAGTGACCTCGACTGCGACGGCCTTGTCGGGATCACCGATTTTCTCATTCTCCTGGCAAGCTGGGGTCCGTAGCATGAAGCCGGACCCGCACAATTGCCGAACCAGTCAAAGCAGGTCGACCTGCCGGCGCCGGATTTGTCTTGCAAATCCAGCCGGCGGTGGTACAGTCGGGCGAACATAGGATCTGGGAAGAGAGAGAGCGCGGTTGTTGGGCGCGGTGTCGGGCGACGGCTCCGGACCACGCCGGCACGATATGTACCTCTCTCGTGAGGAGAAGGTGATGGCGTTCTTCCCAAATCGCGTACGACAGGTTGCGCTGTCGGCATGCCTGGCCGTTGGGATCAGTGCGACGCCGGTACATGCCGGCCTCGTTGATCCCGGCCTCACCATCAACTGGTGGGTGAACGGATCCTTCGTCGGCACGCTCGCGCCCAGCGGCGTGTTCAACGAGAACTTCGGTTGGTGGACCTACACCGTCCTCGGCGCGACGGATCCCAACAGCGGCGTCACAATCAACGGCACCCTCAACGGTGACCCGGATCCGCTGATCAGCACCAACCTGACAGTCGAGAACCCGTTTCTGGCGATCGTGGAGATCACGCTCCAGGTCATGCTCCCGATCTCACCCACGTTGCCGCTCGGTTCCGAGATGCAGGGCTCCGCGGCGATCGGCCTCACCACGGACAGCGGCGGCGGATCATTGTCGACTTTCGGCGGAAAGCCGCTGTGGCAGGGACTCATTGACGGCTTGCCCGCGGGCCCCGGCGCAGCGCTCTTCTTTGATGCCTTCGCGCTGACGAACGGGGGACTCGGCAGTTCCAGTTCATCCGGCAACTTCGGGGTTCCGTTCCCGGTCATCGGGCCGCCGGTGCTGACCAGCATCGGCATCGAGATCAACTTTTCGCTGACGCAATTCGACCAGGCCTCCATCACCAGCGTCTTCAGCGTCGTACCCGCACCGGGCGTCGTTGGGTTGCTGGCCCTCGGTGCCTTCGGCGTTCGCCGCCGACGACGTCGGGCTAGAGCAGGTTCACTCCATCTGTAGCGTTCTGAGCACGATCATCTCCGCTGTGGTGGCGTCGCCGAATCTCGGAATATGAGGAATATGCCGTCGATCCGGCGACGCCACCACAGCGAAGAGCATCGCACTCAGAACGCTACACCTAGAGTGAACCCGCTCTATCTGAGCGCTCCGTTGCGGCCTCCGGCCGCACACTCGCTCCGGTGGCTACGCACATAAAGTGGTGGCTGTCGCCCTGGCAGCCCGTTGAAGAAGTCAGTCGGGCTGCGAGCGGCCCGGATCCGCCAGTTCGGCGTCGCCGAATCTCGCCGTATCTCCGGGAAATGCCTTCGATCCGGCTCCTTGATCTGCCGAATCCGGTCGCGCTTTCGCCATCGAAACATGTCTTCAGCTGGCTGCCGGCTCCGCCCCTTACCATGCCCCCAGTTCACCCGTGATCGGCTCCACGAGGTCCTTGAGGGTGACGAGCCCGCGCGGGCGGCCGTCCGCCGAGACCACCACGGCCATCTTCCGGCGCGCCTTGCGCAGCATGTGCAGCGCCTCGCGGACGGGTGTGTGCCCGTCGAAGGTCAACGGCTCGATCATGAGTTCGTCCGTGGACGTCGCCGGGGACAGCAGCGCATCGAGCGACGAGAGGATCCCGACCACCCGGCCCAGGTCGTCGACCACCGGCATCCGCGTGTAGTTGCGCCGCCTGATGAGCGTCTCGCGTTGCGGTCGCTCCGCGAGGCGATGCACGGTGGCCACGCGGTTCCAGGGGATCATCTCGTTCTCGATCGTGCGGCTGCGCATGGCGAGCGCCAGATCGACCAGGGTCGTCTGCGACTCGCTGAGCACACCCGTGCCGACGCCCTCCTTGATAAGGTGACTGACGCGCTGGCGGGCCGAGACCGCATCGGGTGAGTTCGCACCGACCATCCGGGCGACCAGCGTGGCGACGTGCTGAACGATCGGCAGCAGACCGCAGACGCGGAAGGTCCACTTGCCGGCCGTCAGCAGCCGCGACAACGGGTACATCCAGTTATCCGCGTGGGTCCGGAAGAGTTCCTTGGGCAGTGTCTCGGCGAAGACGAACAGCAGCGGCGTGAAGACGATCGTCTCGACGGCGACGAGCGTCCAGCCGTCGAGCGCCATGCCGTGCAGCACCCGGGCCAGGGCATAGCTGGCCAGGTAGCTTGCGGCGTTGGTGCCGATCAGGAGCGTCGAGAGCGTACGGTTCTGATGCCCCAACTCACGGCGCAGGCGGACCGCCGACGGATCACCCCGACCGGCGCGGACGGTGAGCCGCACCCGGTTGAGCGTGTACACGCCCGTCTCCATCCCGGAAGAAACGCCCGACACGAAGAGCGCCGCCAGCATCACCGCCGCGGGAACGAGGACCTCCTGGCCGGTCACGACGTTTCCTCCGGGGCCGCGACGCCGCCGCCCCGGCCCTGGGCCCCGACGATGTCGCCGACGAGTTCCTCCACGACGTCCTCGACCGCCACCAGGCCCGCCGTCCCCCCGTACTCGTCCACGACGATCGCCAGTTGTGTGTGCGTCTCGCGAAACCGGTCGAGCAACTGGTCGAGGCGGGCGGTTTCAGGCACGTAGTGCACCGGCGTCAGGGCGCCCCCGGTCGCGTCACCGCCGGCCGTCGCGGACTCGCCTGCAAGCAGGAAGCTCCGTACCGGCAACAGGCCGACGATGTGGTCGAGGTTCTCCTTGTAGACGGGGAACTTGGTGAGCCGCGTCCGTTCGGCGAGATCCCGCACCTGTTCGTACGATGCGTCGAGCTCGACGGCCGCGATGCGTACCCGCGGCGTCATCACGTCCCGGACCTTCAACCGGCGCAGCCTGATCACCTCCCGGAGGATGCGTTGCTCCTCGGCGTCGATGACGCCGCCGCTGCCGGAGACCTCCAGCAGCGCCGACAGCTCCTTCTCATCGAGGCGCGGCGGTCGCGCCGAAGGCGACGCCAGTCTGCTCAGCGGGCCGATCACGAGCCGGTCGACGACCGTTCGAACGGGCGTGATGGCACGGTGCAGCGCAAGCATGGGCGGCGCCACGAAGCCGGCAAAGCCGGTGCGGTGGGTGTTGGCGATCAGCTTGGGCGTGACCTCGCCGAGCAGGATCACCAGCAGGAGAAAACCAACGGCCAGCAGCACCTCTCCGAGTACGGTCGCGTCCGACTTCATGAGCAGGACCGAGGTCACGACGAAGTACAGCGTGTTCACCGTCATGTTGCCCATGAGGACCGTGATCAACAGCATTCGCTGGTTGGCCAGCAGCGCCTCGACCGCGCGGCCCGCCATGCCGCCGCCGCGGCGCAGCGTGATCCGCTCGCTCTCGGTCAGAGCGAACAGCGCGGTCTCGGAGCCCGAGAAAAACCCGCTGAGCCCCAGCAGGACCGGCAGTGCCGCAAGCATCGGGATATCCAGCACCGACCATCCGAACATGCCACGAACTCTATCGGGCCCTGCGGACCTGCTCCCGCACCCGTGCGGCAAAGCTTTCGAGGGTGTCGCCTCTGCCGTAGTACAGCGGCCGGCCGTAGTGGACGGTGATCACGCCGCTTCGCGGCATGAATGCCCCGCAGGGAAGGATCCGGCGACCGCCCTCCACCCGCACGGGGATCACGGGCCGCCGTGTGAATCGGGCGAGCACGCTGACACCCGCCTTGAACGTGGCGATCTGCCCGGTGCGGCTCCGCGTGCCCTCCGGGTACAGCAGAAGGTTCCAGCCGTTGCGGATGAGTTGCCTGGCGGTCCGCAATGACGGCAGGGGCGGGCCGTGTCGATCAAAGGCGAACGCGCGGAAGCCGGCGGCCACCACGAGCTGGAGGTACCGTCGCTTCAGCGACGGCACCTCGCCGTTGCCGAAGACGTCCAGGGCCGCCGCGACCACCGTCCGCTCGCGGATCGGCCGGTAGAGCGTTCCGAGGATGGCGGCGGTGTCCGCGTGGCTCTGGTGGTTGGCTGCGAGGATGAACGGTTGTTGAACCGACTTGAGATCCTCCGCGCCGACGGCCCGCCATGTGAAGTTCCGGGCTGCGCTGAGCGCCCCGATCCCCCCCAGGATAATCGGGCGGGTCACGACGACCGCGGGGGTACGGAAGCCGTGCTCGATCTCATTGACGGTCGGTGGACGATGGCGGCCGTTGCGGCTCATGGCGTGCTTCGTGGCAGCGTGTCGGCGTGCTTCAGCGTCTTCTCGAATGCCAGCGCGTACTGGTCGAGCAACGGGCCCGTGGCCCGGGGGAAGCTCGGGAGCTTGAGCAACGAGCCGTTGGCCGTCTCGGTACGCGGCAACGAATGCGGGTCGTAGACCGGCAGGGCTCGTTCGGGGGTCGCGACCAGACGCGCCACCGCCGCCCAGTGCCCTTCGGTGAACAGGGGCTGCTGGTGAAGCAGCGGGTAACGCGGTCGCTCGACCAGTGCCCCCTCGGCGGTCAGCGCGTGTACGAAATCGCTCATCGGCAGGCCCCCGGCGGTCTCGTCGTATCGCACGAGGAACTCGAAGTACACGCGCTCGACCTCCTGGGGTGCGAGGAAGGTCTGGAGGCCGAGGTCCTCCAGCCGGCGTGAGAGAGCGATGACATTCTCGTTGCGCCGTCTGTTTCGCCGCGGCA
Organism: Planctomycetota bacterium; assembly: GCA_022562915.1. Lineage (GTDB taxonomy): Bacteria > Planctomycetota > Phycisphaerae > Phycisphaerales > SM1A02 > JADFOJ01. The sequence goes on from JADFOJ010000059.1 coordinate 15,189, forward strand.
AATGGCTCAACTGCACCCGCGCCACCGCCGCGTTCAGCGGCGACATCCGCAGCTTCAGCCCGAAGCCGGTGGCGGCGAAGCGACGGTTGGGTGACTGCAGGCCGAGCACTCGCTCGTAGTGGCCCAGCCGCACGACCTTCTCCCACAGGTCTGCGTCATCGGTGACGAACATGCCGCCCTCGCCGGCCGGGCACAGCTTGTTGGTCTGCATGCTGAAGACGGCGGCGTCGGCGAGCGTCCCGATCGGCCGGCCGTGGTACCGGGCGCCGTGGGCGTGGGAGGCGTCCTCCAGGACCCGCAGGTCGTGCCGGCGCGCGATGTCCAGCAGCTCGTCCATGCGCGACGGCATGCCGAACAGGTGCACCACCACGATCGCGCGGGTGCGGTCGGTGATCCTGCTCCGGACGTCATCCGGGTCCAGGCCGAGGCACTGCGGTTCGCTCTCGGCGAAGACGGGGATCCCACCGCAGTGCAGCACCGGCGTCACCGACGCCCAGTACGTTGCGGAGGGGACGATGACCTCGTCGCCGGGCCCGATCCCGAAGGCGTGCAGTGCTGCGAGGATCGCCGACGTCCCGTTGCAGTGGGCCACTGCATGGGCGACGCCGAGCCACCGGCAGTAGTCCTGTTCCAGCTCCGTGACGATGTCGTTCACCGACAACTGCCCGGACCGGAGGACCTCCAGCACGGCCCGCTCGTCTTCATCGGAAATGATCGGCCAGTGGTTGGCGTGCTGCTGGTCGAGGGTGACCGCGGGTGGTCCGCCGAGAAGTGCCGGTCGATGTGGCGTCGACGTTGCCGTGGCCATGAGGATCTCCGCGGTGCTCCGGGGCGCCGATGATACGGACCATGAGCGACGACGTCGAAGTGCGGCGCCGCTGAACCGGCATTTGACAGGATTTCGTCACTCGACGTAGGGTGCGCGTACAGGAGATCACTCATGACCCAGATGCCACCGCCCGTCGCACCGCCGCCCGATATGCCGATGCAGCCGCACCGCGGCGTGATGATCCTCGTGTTCAGCATTCTGTCCTGGTTTCTCTGTGTGATATTCGGCATCGTGGCGTGGGTCCTGGCCAACAGCGACCTGCGTGCCATGGCGGAGGGCCGGATGGACCCGACCGGGGAGGGCATCACCAAGGCCGGCAAGATCGTCGCGATGATCAGTGTCATTCTGAACCTCCTGGCTATTCCCGTCATCATTATCCTGATAGTGCTGGGGGCCTTCGCGGCGGCGGCGGCGAGCAGTGGCGGTGCCGCTCCCTGACGGCCGGTCCCCGATGGGGTTCGTTCGTCTCGATCGCGCGCGGCGACGGTGGCCGGCGATCGGCGTTGCGCCGATGGCGGCCGTGGTTGTGTGGGCGGCGCTGGTGGGGATCTTTGTGGTTGTGAAGCCCGCCGGAAGCGACGTGACGCTGTGCATGTTTCGCAACGCAACCGGTCTGCCGTGCCCGGCGTGCGGATCGACCCGGGCTGCCTTTGCGGTCGCCGACGGCCGGCTGCTGGATGCGGTTTTGTTCAACCCGTTCGTAACCATTGCGGCGGTGCTCGGTGCGGCCTGGCTGGTGTTGCGCGTCGGCTTCGCCCGGCGGGTCGTGATCGACCTCCCGCCGCGGGCCCGTGTCCTGGTGTGGGCGGCGCTCGCGGCGCTGCTGGGGGCCAACTGGATCTACGTCATCGTGCGGCACGGGCCTTCTTAGCATGACGGCCCTGGTCACCGTGCTGTGCCTGGTCGGGTACCTGCTGGGCTACTTCGTGTACGCGAGGTGGTGGCACGACGGCGTCGCCGTGCTCTTCGTCGTGGGCTCGATGCTGCTGGTGCTCGCCGTATGGCTCGTGGTCGAGGCGGCGGTGGCGTACCAGAGCGAGCGGGTGGCACGGTCGAGCGAGTCGTCCCGGCGACGAGGTCGCCCGTGATGCGTGATGCGACGCCTGAAAACACGGGCGAGCAAGCTCGACCGTGCCACCCGCCCCCGTTTGCCCGGAAGGCCGTACGGAGCGATCAAAACAAGGACGGACACTCCTTCTTCCGCACCTTGGTGCCATCGTGAACGGTGAAGGTGCCACCTTTGCGCAAGCCGGCCGAACCCCAGGCGCCGTCCTTGCGAAGGGCGTACATGACGACCTGGAAGTTCGGCTCTCCCTTGCCGTTGAGCAGGTCGCGGCGTTTGGTGTGATCGGCGATCCACGTGAGCACCCGCAAGCACGCCTCCGTCGGCTCCAGGCCGTCCGCCATCGCCCGAACCACCGCGAACGACCCGGCGGACTGGATGACCGCCTCGCCCCGGCCGGTGGAGCCGGCGGACCCGACCTCGTTGTCGACGAACATCCCGGCTCCGACGAGGGGAGAGTCGCCGACGCGACCGGCGAGCTTGTAGCTCAGGCCGCTGGTGGTCGTGCACGCGCCGAGATCGCCGGCGGCATTGACGGCCGAGACGTGGATCGTTCCATCCGTGCGCGGAACATCGATCTGCTGGTCGCGGTCCAGCCAGTCGTCGTGCGGGTTGAGGTTCGCCTTCCAGCGGAGCCACGCTTCTCGGGCGCGCTCGGTCAGCAGGTTCTGCTCGGTGAAGCCGACGGTCCTGGCAAACGCCAGCGCACCGGCCCCGACAAGCAGCACGTGGTCCGTTCGTCGCAGTACCTCCAGGGCGACCTGGGCGGGGTTGCGGATGTTCTCAAGCGCCGCCACGGCACCCGCGGTGTGCGTCGGCCCGTGCATCACCGATGCGTCGAGCTGAACGACGCCGTGCTCGTTGGGCAGTCCGCCGTAGCCCACCGACATGTCTTCGGGATCATCCTCGACGATCGCGACACCCTTGACCGCTGCTTCCAGCGGATCGGCGCCTCCCTGGATGAGCTCCATGGCGCGCGCGATCGCACGCGCACCGTTGCCGGAGCTGATAACGCACGGCCGCCTCGCCGCGCGCTGGGCGGACGCCGCCGGCATCGTGGCCAGCAGCGGCGCGACGGATGCAGCCAGGAACGTTCGACGGTTCAGTGTCATGGTCCATCTCCATCGCCCTCCGTGGCCCTGCGCGTTTCACTCGATCGGAGTTGCCGCCGCAGCCACGGCAGCAGCAGTATTCCCAGGGGAATGTACACCATCGCCTCGCCCGCCGACTCCATCAGGGCGAGCTGGTTCATGTTGGCATCGACCTCGCTGCCGAGCAGGTTCAGACGCTCGGCTACCGCGGCGACGCAGAACTCGCGGAACCCGACGCGGCCGAAGGGAATGAGGCTGGCGGAGAGGGCCACGATCGCCAGTATCACGATCTGCGGCGGCGACAGGTCGATGTCGAGAATCGCCGCCGCCACCGCCATCCGCGCCGTGTACATGACCAGGTCCGCCGCGCGCAGGCCCGCCGCACTCCAGAGGATGGCCCGATCACCGATGATGCGATCGAATCCTCGCCCGTGCTTCTCGATCAGCGGCACGCCGGCGAACATTCGGATCGCCAGGATACCCAGCAGCATCTGGGCCGTCACCAGCAGCCCCCAGATCCAGTCCACCCGGAAGTGAACGATCGTGGCGACGGCGCACGAGGCGACGCCCAGGACGAGGATGTAGGCCACGACGCTGAACCACGCCCCGATCTGCAGCAGGGTGAACCCGTCCACCCGCACGTGGTACAGGACACGAGCGATCGCGCCCAGTCGTATCGGAGCGTAGTTGAGCATGTTGGCGACGAGATTGATCCGCTGCATGGCCCGGAAGGGCACGCGGCGGACCGGCTGCGCGGTGACCCAGAACGACGCACCGTTGAGGCCGGCACTGATGACCGTGCAGCCGAGCAGCGCCGCCAGCAGCGTCGGGCTTGCCTGGGCGACGTGGTCCCACCCCCCACCCTGGATCGCATTGCGAATGACCAGTACCAGCAGGGCCGCACCGACGGCGAATCCCACCAGTTGCACCGCGAGTTTTCCGGGCGAGAACAGTGCCCGCGTGTCGTCATTCACCGGCGCGCCTCCCCGGTGTCGCCGCGACGGAGCCGTTCTCGCGCGATGACCCACAGCGCCCGCACGCCGTCTCTCCAGCCGATTTTCTTTCCCTCGGCGGCACTGCGCGGATCATAGCTGACCGGCACCTGGCCCACCCGCGCTTTCATCTTCGCCAGGACGGCGACCATCTGCGGCTCGACGCCGTACCTCGATTCGGTCAGTCGGCAGCGCAGCCCGTGAAGAAGCCGCACCGGTACGAGCTTGTAGCAGCATTCCATGTCGGACAGCTCCAGGCCCGTCATAAAGTTACTGCACCGGGTCAGCACGCGGTTGCCCCACGCGTGCAGGCGACGGGCGAACCCGGTCACGGTACGGTGTTCGCCCCAGCGCGTGCCGACGACCGCGTCCACGTCACCCTGAAGCAACCGCCGCATGAGACGGCGGTAGTCGGTCGGGTCGTACTCGAGGTCCGCGTCCTGGACGATGACGAAGTCGTCGTCGGACGGCTGTGCGGCCAGCACAGCGTCGAAGCCGGTCCGCAGGGCCGCTCCCTTGCCCTGGTTGCGCTCATGGCGGCATAACTCGACGGGGTGTCCCTGCGACCTGAGCGTCGCGACCAGTTCCCGGAGGGTCTCCCGATCGGAGGTATCGGAGTGATCGTCGACCACCACCAGCGATCGCGACCAGCCCTCGGGCAGCGCCGCCGCGAGGACCCGTTGCACGCATGGCACGACGGTGCCACCCTCGTTGTAGAAGGGGATGACGACGTGGAGTACGGGCACGAGCCGGGCCTGCTCCTAGTGCTCTGTCACGGTCGAATATTGGGGTTGGGGCGCGAGATCGTTTCGTCTGGCAAGGCGACGCGACGAAGGCATATCCAAAGATACGGCGAGGAGCGGCAACGCCGCCAGACGGAATGAGGTCCGGTCCAACGCCAAGATTCGGCCGTGACAGAGCACTAGGTCGTCGTCGAGTCTGGCTTGTCGTCCCTGGCGATTGCTTCGCGCATGGCGGTGTCGGCGAGCACGTTCTTCATGCGGTAGAAGTCCATGATGCCGAGGTGACCGTCACGGAAAGACGCGGCAATCGCCTTGGGCACCTCCGCTTCGGCGAGGACGACCAGGGCTCGGTTCTTCTCGATCTCGGCCTTGTACTCCGCGGCCTGGGCGATCGCCATCGCCCGTCGTTTCTCCGCCTCGGCCTGGTACCGCGCCTTGTCCGCCTCGGCCTGGTCGGCCTGGAGCTTGGCGCCGATGTTCTGCCCGACGTCAACGTCGGCGATGTCGATCGAGAGGATCTCGAACGCGGTGCCTGCGTCCAGCCCCTTGGCAAGCACGGCCTTGGAGATCTTGTCGGGGTTCTCCAGGACTTCCTTGTGGCTGTTGGCCGAGCCGATCGCCGAGACGATGCCCTCGCCGACGCGGGCGATGACCGTCTCCTCGGTGGCGCCGCCGATGAGCCGCGCGAGGTTCGCGCGCACGGTGACCCGGGCTTTGGCCCTGAGCTGGATACCGTCCTTGGCGACCGCATCGATCGTGGTCTTGCCGCTGGAGGCTTGGGGGCAGTCGATCACCTTGGGATCGACGGAGGTCCGCACCGCTTCGAGGATGTCGCGACCGGCGAGATCGATCGCCGTCGCGCGGTCCCAGGGAAGTTCGATCCCTGCCTTGTCAGCCGCGATCATCGCGCGGACGACGTTGGTCACGCGTCCTCCGGCGAGGAAGTGCGCCTCGAGGGAGTTCGTGGAGATTTCGAGACCGGCTTTCTTGGCGCTGATGCGGTTGAAGACGATCTCCTGAGGCCGCACCTTGCGGAACCGCATCATGACGAGGTCGATCAGCCCGACGCGCGCGCCGGACAGCAGCGCCTGGAACCAGAGACTGACGTACTGCCCGGCGAGAACCAGCAGCACCAGCGCGATGATCCCACCGACGATGAAGACCACGATGACAACAGGGCTGGGCATGAGCGTTACTCCGAGGCCAGGGAGTCAATAAGGTATCACAACGAGGCCTGTGGAGAGCAGGGCTTGACCTTGATCTGGTTGTCGTAGACATCGGTGACGACCACCGGGGTGTTCGCGTCGACGATGCCGCTCTCGGCCATGGCGTCGACCCGCCGGCCGTTGATCTTGACGACGCCGACGGGTCGCAGGGCCGTGATGGTCACGCCCTGGACGCCGATGAGCTGCCGCAACTCCTCATGCCATCGGGACCGGGCGTGCCCGGAGGTGCCCGGAGTGTCCGGCGGCCCGTCGCTGTTGCCCTCGACGTCTCCGCCGAGGACCATCCGGCTGGCCAGGGGTGAATTGATCCAGAGCTTGAACCCGAAGACGAGCACGATCGGCGTGAGTATGGCGTAGCCGATCACCGCCGCCACCCCGAACCTCGTGTCGTACATGAAGAAGGCCACGATCGATCCGATGCCCGACAGGCCGCACAGCAATCCGAGCAACCCGCCGGAGGGAATCAGGAATTCCAGCAGAAGGATCCCCATCGCCCCGCCCGCGAGGATGAAACCCCAGAGCAGGTACGACTCGTTGGGCGGTGCTGCGACGGCCTGGGCCAGCTCGAGAGTCATGCCTTGGCGTCCTCGACCTCGATGACGAACGGTCCGACGGAGACTACCCGCAGGCGTGCCCCCTTGTCGACATAGTCGCCGACGGATTTCACATCCACCAGCCGGCCGCCGAAGTCGGCGCGGCCGGCCGGTCGCAGGTCGGTTTCGGCGACTCCGAGATCACCGATCTGCAGGGGCAGGCGGGCCGGTCCGATCGATTCGAGCAGTCCGCGGCCATCGGCGGCGTCCGGGGCGTGCCGGCCGAGTTCGGTCTTCAGGATAATGCGGCCCAGCAGCGGAAGGTTCTCCATATTCCGGAACAGGAACCACGACGCGATACCGGCCGCGAACAGCGCCGTCAACGTCGCGGCCACGCCCTTGATCAGGTCCGACTGCCCGGCGGGTGTGCTGAGGTCTTCCGAGACGAATGTCCCGACGAGGCCGACCAGGACGCACCCGGCGCCGGTGGCGCCGGCGACGCCGAATCCGGGGATGATGAACACCTCGACGGCGATGAGCGCCAGCCCCATCCCGATGAGCAGGATCTCCCACCACTGGGCCATGCCCGTGAGCCACGGCGCACCGATCAGCACGAACAGCGAGACGAGTGCAGTGGCTCCGAACACGCCGAGGCCCGGCGCCGCCAGTTCGATCAACAGGCAGACCATGAAGATCACCAGCAGCACGCCCATGACGATGCGATTCGTCAGGAACTGAACGAGCGATTCCGACCATGCCTGGTCGTACCGCCGCACGGTCTGGGCGCCAAAGTACGCCTTGAGCTGGTCGTCGTTTGCGATGATCGCGGCGGACAGACCGTAGTATTCCGCTTCCTGCGGACGGAGCACGAGCAGCCGGTCGTTGGACACGACCTGCCGGATCGGTGTCCACTGGCCTCGGTCCGCGTCGGCGAGGACTCGCCGCGAGGACGGCCGATCCTGTTCAAGCTCTATCTGCATCCGCAGGGCTTCTTCCTGGTCAGGGCGCGCCTGGTCGCCGTGGACCACCGGCAGCGTGGTGTCGAACCACGGCTTCACGGACGGCGGTGCCCCGGGGCGCGACGGCGGCGCCACGGGCGTGAGTTCGTCGGGCGGATCCTCGCCCATCACCAGCCGGTACTCCCGCCGGTCGACGAAGATCCGCTCGCCGGTGCGTTCGTGCTCGATGAGCCACAACTCGACGCCGACACTGACGAACGACTGCACGAGCTTCTCGTCGTAGTGATTGCGGCGTGCCGAGTCGATGACCTCGGAGAGGATCGGTGATTCCAGCTTCGCCCGCTCGGTCAACGGGATCGCACCGAACGGGCTTATCGGCGCCGCGTCGCCGAACGCGGCATTCGGCGCGACGACGATCTCGCGGCACGCCAGTGCGATGATCGTGCCCGCCGAGTACGCCTTGGGGTTGACCCACGCGACGATGTTGGCCGGCGCGTCATTGCGGACGAGATGGCAGATGTCGAGCGTGGGCTCCAGCATGCCGCCGGGCGTGTCGAGGTCGAGAACGACCGCCTCGGCGCCGTCCAGTTTCGCTTGCTCGATACGGCGCTCCAGCGAGGAGAGCGTGATCTTGTCGATCGGCCCGTGGATCGTCAGGACCGCCACGATATTCGCCTGCCGGTAGGCCGGGACGGCCGTCGGTGTCGGGGTGGCACGGTGGGCGGAGTCCGCCTCGGCGGACGACGTCGCCCGTGGGAGATCGGGTGATTCGACCGGTCTCGTGGCAGGCGTGGTTGGTGCCGCCGCTCCGGCACCCAGCACCAGGCACAGCACCAGGGCCGGCACGGGCGTCAGTACCCTCCGGACCGGGTGGCAACGAACATCGTCATGGTGTCTCCGGCCTTCCATCGTTCAGTAAGTATAGATTTCGCCGCCCGTGCCCGGCGGACTCGTCGAGGAGCCGGAAAAAAGGCCGACCCGGCGGGTCGGCCTCTCGTGTCGAGCGGGTTCAGGTGGCGGCGGGTCGCCGTGGCGCCGGCCGTGTGGTCAGTCGCACTCCGCGATTATCAGAATGCCGGTGGGGCTGCTGATCTCGCTGATCAGCGTCAGCCAGATGTCGTTGCCCTCGCCAGTGGAGCAGTCGACTTCCGCGTCGTTGTAGAACAGGTTGTCGGACTCGGTGATGCCGTCATCGAGGAAGTTCAGGCCTTCGGGAAACACGGTCTGAATCAGTTCGACGTGGTTGTCGTTGAAGCCGACGTTCCCGACCCACTGCTTGTCACCGCCGTGGAACTCGAGGGTGATCGATTCCTCATATGGCGGGCAGTCCGAGCACAGGCCGCCCGTCGGCGTGCCATCCTGCGGGCCGCGGTTGCTGATCGCGGCCCACTTGGAGTTCAGCGAGGCCCTCCACTCGCGGACCTTGCGTATGCCGGTGATGGGCGTGTGCGCGTAGGAGGTGTTGCAGACGCCCTGCTCCTGTCCGTTGTCACCCTGGAGATCGACGGAGAAGACCTTGTAGGCGTTCACGAGCGAGTGTGTGGGTTTCGAGTAGTCGTTCATGTTGTACTGGCCGGAGTCCCAGTACGTGTCTTCGATCGGTCTGTACAGAGTCCAGTCGAAGTCATCCTTGACGGCCACGAAGCCGCTGGGCTCCGTGGGAGCGACCAGGATCTGCGGCGTGAAATAGTTCTGCATGATGCACAGCGAGTACATGAAGGCGCTGTTGTTCGCTTGCACGTCCTCGGGCCCGCGGCCGGGAACATCCAGGCCGCTGAGATTCGTGTCGTCGTCCACCGGAAGGCGGTTGACGATGCCCGGTGTCGGGAACAGGCCGTTGTAATCGTGGCTGAACGTGGTCCATGCCGCATGGATCTGCTTGACCTGCGTGGCGTCCTTGGTCTGCTGGGCCTTGGCGCGGGCCTTTGCCAGGGCCGGCAGGAGCAGGCCGACAAGCAGTGCGATGATCGCCATCACGGTCAGCAGTTCGATGAGGGTGAATCCTCTTCTTCGGATTCTTCGGATCCCATGGATCATGTGGATCATGGCGGTGCCTCCAATATGAGGTCAGATGAATGTTCGGGAAAGTTGAAGTCGCCGGTGCGGCGGGTGCCGCACCGACGGCAGAGATTCGTCAGTCAGGATCTAATCAAGGTGCATCGTAACTCGCGGTTATCCATCTTCCGTCCTCGCTGGCGAAGATGGAGATGACGAGAAACGCATCGGCGAGCGCAATGGAGTCATGGTCGCCTGGGCTGAGACCGAACTCCGCCGCGAAGATGTTGTCCTTCACCGGGCCCGGGGCGTTGAGGTCTTCGTAGGTGGTCTGGGCGGGGAAGAAGTTGAGGATCTGGTCGGTGTGGTTGTCCGCGAAGACGATGTTGCCGACCCACTGCTCCCTGGGGCCGTGCAGTTCGAGCGTCGGGGAGTTGTCGTAGTCCGGATTCCCTGGTGAGGCGCCGTCCTTGACCCCGCGGGTGCTCAACATCGGGTAGCTGGAGTCCTGGTTGTCCAGCCACTTCAGGCTCTTGCGGTCACCGCAGATCGCCTCGTGGGCATAGGAGGTGTTGCAGAAGAGGTTGAACGCCGGCAACGCCCAGATCTCGACCTCGAAGTCGTTGTCCCAGTAGACGTCGTTTCCGGGGCGGTACAGCGAGAAGTCGTAGTTGACGTCTTCCACGACGATCGGGTTGGCTTCGGTCGGACCGATCAGAATGGCGGTGCCGAAGTACTGCTGGGCGATCATCGACGAGTACAGCCCCGCCGTGTCGTTGAGAGTGCTGTTCTCGGGGCCGACGCCCGGCATCTGCTGGGGCGCGCTGCCGGTGCCGCTGAAGAAGGTGGCCGCGTCGCGGTTGATAAGCCCCGGGCGGGGCAGTTTGCCCTTGTTGAGGCCGGCGAAGGTAAGAAACGACTGGTGAATCTGCTTCTGCTGGGCACCATCCTTCATCGATTTCGCGTTGCGCTGTGCCTTGGCAAGTGCCGGAAGCAGCAGCCCGACGAGCAGTGCGATGATCGCGATGACCACCAGAAGCTCAATCAAGGTGAAGCCCTTCGTGCGTCTCATGTCCTGATCTCCAGATAAGGGAATGAATAATGAGGACGTCCCTGCGCTCACACGAGCGACAGGATGGACTCGATCCTTCAACCCCGGATTGACTGAAACCAAACGGATGTTGGTCATCATCATCATCTTCCAACCGGCACGCGGCGCGAGTTCAAGGCGAATGCAGGACGGCGTCGGTGCCGACCCGGAACGTGGCAACTCGCTGGCTGTCGCCGCGAACCCCATGAACCCCATGAACCCCATGAACCCCATGAACCCCATGAACCCAAGCTTGGATTGTCGACCTGTGCGGCGGAGGATGATGTGCCGGAGGACCCGGCGTATGAGGGCAGTACGTGTCGGGTATGATGTCGCCGCAATCGGCCCGGACGGCCCAGTGGACCGCCGTTCATACGATACTTCGTTTTTGGCCGACGTCAAGTTCCATGGATTGCCGGGAAAACGCCCGGTAACCGGCGGGCACACGCGGAGAGGCTCCTCACGGCCCCTCAGGGCCCCTGACCCCTTTGGCCACCCCCACCATGAACTCAGTACAGCAGCGACTTGCGGATGCCGGAGTGATCCTCCCGGCCGCTCCCCGGCCGGTGGCGGCGTACGTGCCGTTCGTGCGGGTGGGCGACCTGGTCTTTGTAAGCGGCCAGATACCCCTTTGTGACGGCGGGCTCACGGCGACGGGCCCGGTGCCGTCGAAGGTCACCGTCGAGGCTGCCACCGCCGCGGCGCGGCAATGCGTCATCAACGCCGTCGCCGTGCTGTCGGACGCGCTGGACGGCGCCCTGGATCGGGTCCGGCGGAGCGTCCGGCTGGGCGTCTTCGTCTTCTCCGACGCCGGCTTCGAGGGCCAGCCCACGGTTGCCAACGGCGCCAGCGAGCTGCTGCAGGAGGTCTTCGGCGAGGCGGGCCGCCACGCCCGCGCGGCGGTCGGCTCCGTGGGGCTGCCCCTTGGGGCGACCGTAGAGGTCGAACTGGTCGCCCAGGTGAGCTGAAGAAAAGGCGCCGGGGAAAAACGCCGGGGGAAAATAGACCGGGTCTATTTTGCGACCGGGATTCTCCGCATCACACAG
>JADFOJ010000005.1 GCA_022562915.1 Planctomycetota bacterium
CGCCCCCCCGGCAGCCGGCCCTCGGCGCGGTGGAGGTGACAACAGCGTTCTGGCGGCGACGTGGATCGATTCGTTTATCGTCTACGCCATCGCTGTGTTTCTCGTTGCCGTCGCCGCCGTCGCGGGCCTGAGGATCGCGCTCGACCCGACGTTCCTGCTGCTGGCAGCAGTCTACGGTGGCACCCTGGTTGCGCGCTCGGGGCAGACGATCGGCAAGGTGCTTCGGGAAATGTCGTCACCTCCAGCGCGGGCCGACCACGCGGGGCTGCCGCCGGTCGGAACCCACCTGTGCGCTAAACAACCAACGTGTTCGCTGTACCACCCACGCGTTCCATACCGCCCACGGCCAGGGTTCGAACGCGCGGCGCGCCAGAGGCCGGTCTGACCTGGCCGTGCCACGTGCCGTGGCGTCCCACTAAGAAACCAACCCTCGTCGGGCGTTCAGTGTGCCGTCCAGTTGGTGAGCAGGATCAGCAGGTCCGTGATGGACACCGCGCCGTCGCCGTCGCCGTCGAGATCACCCGGGCAGCCCACCGGCGGGCCGGGGCACGGACCCCACGTGGCCAGCAGCACCAGGAGATCCTGGATGCCCGCGATGCCGTCGGCGTTCACATCGCCGGTGACCAGGTTCGCCTCGTCGATTTCAAGGAACGCTCCCGCGGACACGATGAACGATGAGAAGCCCCCGCTTGGCCAGAGGATCTCCAGTAACGCACTGCGGCCGTGTCCGAGACCGGCGGCGGCCGTCACGTCCGCGAAGAGCGCCTGGCCGTGGGCGCTCCCGGTGAGAACAAGCCCGATGGCGATCGGGGCGAATCTCGCGGCGGCCCGTGAATCGATCATCGTTGGTTCTCCTCTTGTGATTCTACTTCGGTCCGAACCGTGACGCGTCGGCGATGTCCCAGAACCGCTGAAGCCGGTCGCCGGCCCGGCCGTCCAGGAGCTGGCCGGGCTCATAGAACGTGTAGAGCTGGTCGAAGGACTTGATCTCGGCCGGGCTGGTTCGCTGGAAGATGTGGCTCGCCTCGAGCCGGCCCGGGTCGTCCAGCCCCGCCGCGGCAACGACCTCCGCCAGTGCCGCGACGGTCTTGCGGTGGAAGTTCCGGACACGCTGGGCCTTGTCGGAGACCACCAGCGCCCGCTGCAGCGAGCGTCGCTGGGTGGCGACGCCCACGGGGCACTGGTTGGTGTGGCACGTCTGCGCCTGGATACAACCCAGCGCGAACATGAAGCCTCGCGCCGTGTTGCACAGGTCGGCCCCGAGCGCCAGGGCGACGGCGATGTCGAAGCCGCTGATGAGCTTGCCCGCGGCGATGATCCGGATCGACTCGCGCACGTTGACACCGACCAGCGCATTGTGCACGAACAGAATGCCTTCCCGCGCGGGCAGGCCGATGTGATCGGAAAACTCGATCGGTGCGGCGCCGGTTCCTCCCTCCGCCCCGTCGACCGTGATGAAGTCCGGCGCAAGGCCCGTGTCGACCATCGCCTTGCAGACCGCGAAGAATTCGTCGGGCCGCCCGACGCACAGCTTGAAGCCGACGGGCTTTCCCCCGGACAACTCGCGAAGACGGGCCGTGAACTCCAGCAACTCGATGGGCGTACCGAAGGCGCGGTGATACGCCGGCGAGACGCAGTCGGCGCCCCGGGGCACGCCCCGCGCCTCGGCGATCTCGGGCGTGATCTTCGCGGCGGGCAGGATGCCGCCGTGGCCGGGCTTGGCGCCCTGGGAGATCTTGATCTCGATCAAGCGGATCTGTTCGAGGGATGCCTGGGCGGCGAACCGGTCCGCGTCGAAGTCGCCGTCACCGGTGCGGCAGCCGAAGTAGCCCGTCCCGATCTGCCAGATGAGGTCTCCGCCGAACTCCTGGTGGTACCGGGACACCCCGCCCTCACCGGTGTTGTGGGCGAAGTCTCCCTGCTTCGCTCCCTTGTTCAGCGCGCGGATGGCGCTGGCGCTGAGCGACCCGAAGCTCATCGCCGAGATGTTGTAGATCGATGCGGAGTACGGTTTCCGGCAGGCGGCGCCGCCGACGGAGATTCGGAAGGTTTCCACCGGGTGTTCGGCGACCGGTCGAGGCGCCATCGAGTGGGTCAGCCACGTGTAGCCTTCGGCGTAGACGTTCAGCTCGGTCCCGAAGGGTTTCTTGTCGCTCACGCCCTTGGCGCGCTGGTACATGAGCGACCGCTGGTCCCGGCTGAAGGGCTTGCCCTCGGTGTTGCTCTCGACGATGTACTGCCGGAGTTCCGCCCCGGTGTCCTCGATCAGGTACCGCAGGTGCCCGATGATCGGATAGTTGCAACAGGTTGTGGCGGGTCTGCAGCACGTCCCACAGTCCCAGCAACACCAGGGGCACCGTGGCCAGAAGCGCCCAGCGAACCCATGGGACCCACTGGCCGAGCACCACCAGCATCGCCGACAGGGCGATCAAGCCGTAGAAGAGCTGTGTTCGAAGCTGCCGGATCATTGATGTGAACCTGCGCGGCAGGATACGTGGGTGTCACGACGACGGCAAATCGCTCCATGCAGACGCGCGGAGTTGTAGAATCGCTCCGTGCTTCAGCCCGGACGAGCCGCGGTCCTCGCCGTATGTGTCTGCGCCGCGATCTCGCCGGCGTTCTTCGCCGGTTGTCTCGACGGCACTCCGTCCGCGCCGGGAACCGGGACGATCACGTCCACGCCGTTGGCGCCGCGCTCGGCCATCGCGGGGCCGATGTTCGTGAGGCTCTCGCCTGAACGAACCGGCGTGCGGTTCGAGAACCGGTTCGACTGGGACACGCCGCGCAGGAACCTTTACCAGCACGGGTTTGCCGGCGGCGGCGTCTGCGTCGGCGACTACGACGGTGACGGTCTTCCGGACCTGTACCTCGTGAGCCAGGTCGGGCGTGACAGCCTCCTTCGGCAGGTCGGCGACCTGCGCTTCGAGGACGTCACCGATTCCGCCGGGCTCCGCGGCGGCGGCGACTGGGGCACCGGGGCGGTCTTCGCCGACGTGGACGGCGACGGTGACCTCGACCTGTACGTCTGCAACTACGACGCACCGAACCTGCTGTACGTCAACCAGGGCGACGGCACGTTTACCGAGCAGGCCGCCCTGGCGGGGCTCGACGTCCACGGTGCCAGCGTCATGGCGGGGTTCGCCGACTACGATCTCGACGGCGACCTCGACATGTACCTGCTCACCAATCGCCTGTACCCCGGCGCGGGCGCCGACACGCCCCGGACGACGCGGGATGGGGGCCGGCTGGGCAAAGTGGTCATGGCGCCTGAATCGGCCGAGGCCTTCGCCATCCAGACGCGCAACGTCAACGGGGAGATGCAGACGTTCATCATCAAGGCGGGCCAGCGCGACCGGCTCTATCGCAACAACGGCGACGGGTCGTTCACGGACGTCTCCGGCGAGGCGGGGATCTCCGGCAACCACCCGGGCCTTTCCGCCTCATGGTGGGATTTCGACGGCAACGGACTCCCCGACCTGTACGTCTGCAACGACTTCTGGGACGCCGACAGGCTCTATCGCAACAACGGCGACGGGACGTTCACCGACGTCCTGGAGCAGACCGTCCCGCACACGCCGTGGTTCTCGATGGGCTCGGACATCGCGGACGTCAACAACGACGGGCTGATGGACCTGCTCGCCGCCGACATGTCCGCGACGACCCACTTCATGAGCAAGATCATGATGGGAGACATGAACGAGTCGCGATGGTTCCTCGAAAGCGCGACACCGCGGCAGTACATGCGCAACGCGCTGTACCTCAACACCGGGACCGATCGGTTCATGGAGGTCGCGTACCTGGCGAACCTGGCCAGCACGGATTGGACGTGGTCCGTCAAGTTCGGTGACCTGGACAACGACGGGTGGGTCGATCTGTTCGTCACCAACGGGACCGCCAACCACTCGTTCGACCCCGATCTCACCCGCCGGTTGCGGGCCGCAACCCGGCAGCAGGACAGGGCGGGGTTGCGCGATCCCGTGGCTCGTTCGGAGCAACTGTGGGAGCTGTACCGTGCCGTCGAGCCGCGTCGCGAAGCCAACATGGCCTTTCGGAACATGGGCGATCTGCGGTTCGAAGACACCGGCAGCGCATGGGGGCTGGCACACGTCGGCATCAGCTTCGGCGCGGTTCTTGCCGACCTCGACCGCGATGGAGACCTCGACCTGGTCGTGAACAACGTTGACGACCCCGTCGGTATCTATCGCAACGATCTCGCGACGGGGCACGGGATCCTGATTCGTCTGCGCGGCGTGGCGAGCAACCGCGACGGAATCGGTGCGATGGTGACCGTGACCACGGCCGCGGGGATGCAGGTGCGGTACCTCTCCCCGACACGCGGCTACATGTCCGCCAACGAGCCGATCCTTCATTTCGGCATGGGTGACGACGTCCTGGTCGCCCTGGAAGTCCGCTGGCCCAGCGGACACGTTCAGCGGTTCGTCAACCTCGCCGCCGATCGCTTCTACGTGATCACCGAGCCCGGCGGCCCCGTGCCGCAGCTCGTGGCGGTGCCTGCACGGCAACGTGATTTTCGCGAGGTCGCGATCGAGTCGGGCCTGGACACGGGTTCGGTGCGCGAGCGCCCCTACAACGAGTATCGCCGGCAGCCGCTGCTGCCGCAGAAACTCTCGCAGCTCGGCCCCGGCATGGCCTGGGGCGATGCCGACGGCGACGGCATCGACGATCTGTTCATCGGCGGTTCAGCCGGCCGGGCCGGTCGGCTGTTCCTCGCCAACGGCGACGGCTCGTTCGCCGAGGCCGAGCCGGGGCCGTGGGTGGCACACACACAGTCCGAGGACATGGCCCCGCTGTGGCTCGACGTCGACGGCGACGGCGACAACGACCTCTACGTTGCCAGCGGCAGCGTCGAGTGCCGGCCGCATGACCCGCTGCTCGCGGACCGGCTCTATCTCAACGACGGCACCGGGCGGTTTGCCGCGGCGCCGGCGGGTGCGCTGCCGGATGTACGGGAAAGCTCCAGCGTCGTGGCAGCCGCGGACTTCGACGGCGACGGTGACCTGGACCTCTTCGTCGGCACGCGTGTGATTCCCGGCGCCTACCCGTTGACCCCGGAGAGCCATCTCCTGCGCAACGACGGCGGCCGATTCGTCGACGTCACCGCCGACGTTGCGCCGGGGCTCGGCGGCGTGGGCCTGGTCACCGCGGCGCTGTGGTCCGACGCGGACGGCGACGGCAGGCCGGACCTGCTGGTGGCGACGGAGTGGGGGCCCGTGTCCTACTGGCACAACACCGGCGGGCACCTCGAAGATCTCACCGGCCCCGCCGGGCTCGCCGATCGGCTCGGCTGGTTCACGAGCATTACGGGCGCGGATCTCGACGGCGACGGCGACACGGACTACGTCGTCATGAACGCCGGGCTGAACACCAAGTACCACGCGACGCCGCAGGAGCCCGCGTACCTGTTCTACGGCGATTTCGAAGGCAACGGCAGGATGCGTCTGCTGGAGGCGAAGGCCCACGGCGAGGAGTACCTGCCGGTCAGGGGGCTGAGTTGTCTCTCGACGGCGATGCCGTTCGTCTGGCAGCGGACGCCGTCGTACCGGCAGTTCGCCCGGGCCTCGGTCCAGGACATTTTCGAACCGTCCGGTCTCGAGTCCGCCACGGTGTTCACCGCGACGAACCTCGAAAGCGGCGTGCTCGTGAACCAGGGACCGGCCGGCGGGTTCACCTGGCAGCCGCTGCCGCGACTCGCCCAGGCAGCGCCGGGCTACGGCGTCGCGGCGTCGGACTTCAATGCCGACGGTTTCACGGACGTGTACTGCGTGCAGAACTTCTCCTGGCGCGAACCGGAGACGGGCCATTGGGACGGCGGCGTGAGCGTGATGATGCATGGCCGGGGAACCGGCGAACTCGTGTGCGTGTCACCGGCCCGCACCGGGCTCGTCGTGACCGGCGACGCGAGGGGGCTTGCGGTCTGCGATGTCAACAGCGACGGCCGGCCGGACGTCAGCATCACCCGCAACAACGATTCGCTGCTCGTGTTTCGCAATGAGAATGCATCGGGCCCGTCGTTCTCGGTCCGCCTGGCGGGGCCGTCCGGCAACCCCACGGCTGTCGGGGCGCGGGTGACGGTAGTCTATGAGGACGGTCACATACAGACCGCGGAGATGTACGCCGGGTCGGGCTACCTCTCGCAGTCTTCGGCGGTACTCTTTTTCGGTCGCCAGGGCGTACGCGAGATCCGCGTCCGCTGGCCCGGTGGGGCCGAAACCGTCCACCCCGGCCCGGGTCTCTCGGTACGGATCACCCTTGAAGAGTGACCCCTCCCGGCACCGGCTTCCGCGTGTCGGCTCAGAAGTGATGGACACGCCATGATCACCATACAAAGGATAGACACACCATGATCGCTCACCGAATCGCCTGTACGACACTGGCAACGACGGCCCTGCTCATCGGGCAGGCTGCCGCAGAGCAAGAGGCCGGACGGACCAGCTACAGCCCCGTGGTCATCAAGGAGGACTTTGCAACCGTCATGAAGCGCATGATCGAAGCAAAGCCCGGCATTCAGCGTCGCCACCAGCAGTTGCTCCAACAGCGGTACGACATGCGGGACCTGCCCAGCAGCACCGTGACGATGTCCGGCGGCAAACCGGTTCAGGGCGGCGTGCGGGTTCGGCTCGTCTCGGGTGTTAAAGGCGTGACGTGGGACATGCTGGCGGAGTTGACGCCGCAGGAGATCCGCGCGAAGGGCCTGTTCCCCGCGGGTTTCCTGCCGCTGCCCCACCCCAACCACCCAGAGGGCGGCATGCTGTTTCCGAAGTTTCACATCGACGAGATCAAGTTGCAGACGGGCCGGGACGTGGCCCGATTCGATCTCGACTTCGACCTGCCCGACCACTTTCTTCCGGAGTTCCCGCCCCCGATCTACCTGACCACCCGGACGGACCTCGGTGACGTCTCGCAGGGCAGGCTGGTCACGACGGACAACTACTACGAGATGTTCGACGGCATCCTGAACCCGAAGCAGCTCGAGGGCCTGAGACTGCTGGTGACGCCCTTTCCCCAGCAGCAGTTCAACGCGACGGCCGACCGCCGCTCGGTGCGGCCGAGCCTGGGCGTCTCCTGCTTCGAGTGTCACGCCAACGGGCATACCAACGCCTCGACGCACCTGGTGGGTGACATCCGCCCGCAGGAGTTCCGGCATCGGCTCGACACGCCGACGCTTCGCGGGACCAACATCCAGAGGCTCTTCGGCTCGCAGCGCGCCCTGAAGAGCGTCGAGGACTTCACCGAGTTCGAGCAGCGGGCCGCCTATTTCGATGGGGACCCCGTGATCGCCCTGAAGAAGGGCGTGAATACGCTGGAGCGGGGCAGCCAGGTTCACTTCATGGCGGAGTTCCAGGCGATCCTGGACTTTCCGCCGGCAGACAAGCTGGACATCCTGGGCCGTCTCGATCCTGACCGGGCCACGCCGCAGGAGCTCGCCGGTGAGAGAGTCTTCTTCGGCAAGGCCAAGTGTGCGATCTGCCACGTGCCCCCGTACTACACCGACAACCTCATGCACAACCTCCGCACGGAACGGTTCTTTGCGCCGACGATGATCAACGGGCGGATGGCGAACGCAGACGGGCCCATCAAGACCTTTCCGCTGCGCGGCATCAAGGACTCGCCGCCGTACCTCCACGATGGACGCCTGTTAACGCTTGATGACACCGTCGAATTCTTCAACCTGATCCTCGGCACGAAGCTGACTACGCGGGAGAAACAGGCGCTGGTGGCCTTTCTCGCAGCACTGTGAGACCCTTCGGTCGTATCATGGCTGCATGAATACGCGGATCGTCATCGCCTGTCTGTGTTCGTTCGCCGCCATATCGGCGTCGCTCGGTCAGGACACCCTCACGGTGCGTCGCGCGCGGGACTTCGAACGTCGGGTCATGGCGTCGCGCCCCGACCCCGGCCCGCCGTCCAGTGAGAGTGCCCAGCCCGGCGGCTTCATCGATGCCGGCCGCGGGCCGATCCCGGTTCACGTGCCGGCCTCGTACGACGGGTCGACGCCGACTCCGCTGGTGATCCTCCTGCACGGGTACATGAACAACGGCGCCGAGGTCGAGGCCTGGATGCAGTTCGCAGGCCTCGTGGACGAGTTCGAGTTCCTCTACCTCTATCCGACCGGGACGAGCGACTTCCTCGGGAACCCGTTCTGGAACGCGACGGATGCCTGCTGCGACCTGTTCGGCAGCGGCGTCGACGACGCCGGGTACCTTCGCGACGTGATCACCGAGGTGCAGGCGAGCTACAACGTCGATCCGAACAGCATTCATTTCGCCGGCCACTCCAACGGCGGCTTCATGTCGTACAGAATGGCGTGCGACTTCGCCGATATCGTGGCGTCGATCATGAGCCTCTCCGGGGCAACCTATCTCGACCCCGCCGACTGCACGCCTGTCCTGCCCGTGCACGCGCTGGAGATCCACGGAACCGCCGACACCGTGATCCCCTACAACGGCGGGTGCGTCCCGCTGGGGGGGTGCCACCCCGGCGCCGTGCAGACGACCGAGACGTGGGCCGCGTACGACGGCTGTTCGCCTGTGGGCGATCCGCAGCCGGTCCCCCTCGACATCGACGCCACCATCCCCGGCGACGAGACGCAGGTCGTGCAGTACGCGAACGGCTGTGCGCCGGGCGGCTCGGCCGAACTGTGGACGGTCAACGGCGGCCCGCATTCGCCGACGTTCTCGGCAGACTACAAGACCCTTGTCATCGAGTGGCTTCTGGCCCACAGCAGGTCCGGCCCCGGTTGTCCCGCCGATCTCGACGGCGACAACCAGGTCGGCATTACCGACTTCCTTCAATTGCTCGCGACCTGGGGCCCATGCGCGTAAAGATGCGGTGGGACAGTGGGCGCTGCCGGACTCGAGCCGGCGACCGCTTTCTGCGATTGAAAGCATCCACAGCAATCACGGCCGCGGGGGTTTCTCGTTGTACCGCTCACGCAACGCATCGGGAATCGTCTCGGCGTCGAGTTGCATCTGCATCCACTGCCGGTCTCCCCGTGTGAGGAGGAAGCGGTCGCGCTTCTCAAGCAATCGCTCAAAGAACTGGATCGCCTGGTCCCCGGTCAGTGTCAGGCCTCCCAGCACGGCCCACTCGTCCGCCACGAAGCCGCGGGGAGCTTCGCTGATCTCGTTCATCAGCAGTTGCTTGAGCGTCTCCTGCTGCTGTGGCGTCAGTGAACGGCCGGCGAGCTCCGCCCACGTCCTGTAGCTGCTGAACCCGGCATCCTGGTTCGCCTCGATCCCCTTGAAAAGCAGCCAGGTGGGCGTGACCGACGAGCGAAAGGTCCGCCCGCCGATGAGATCCATGAGGGCCGGTCCGCCGTAGCTGACGACGAAGAGAAACAGCATCAGCCCGCCGGACCACAGCATAGACCTCGACCTGACTGGTGTTCCGCGCTTGAGGGCGCCTGGTAACGTCCACTGGCTGCCGCATTCCGGGCAGCGCTGGACCTCGCCCGCGGCCCGTTTGTAGTCGCACTTGGCGCAGTAAAGGTCGTCGCCCGTTCGCCGCTTCCAGCCGAGCGACATGAAAAGGATAGCCTGACCAAGGAAGAGCATGTGGACGGACTTCACCGCGGTAATCGTGAACGGGAAAGGTGTGGTCACCGCCATGCCGGCGCTCGTCGTCAACCAGACAGCCACGAGGGCGAAAGCGGTGACCCAGGGGCGGTTGCGTAGTGTCCACTTGATCGAGTCCCACCGGGGCGACCAGCCTCCGGCGGCGCCGGACCCGATGGGTGCTCGCTGTCTGTTCGGATACGGGTAGTGCTCCCAGTAGCCACGCGCGTCAGTGCACTCGAAGGCGCCATGGCCGCGGGGGCAACGCAGCCGGTCGGAACCTTCGTCGAGCAGAGCCCGGCACCTCGGACAGACGCGTCCATCGGCGGCGGGAACACGCTTCAGCACGAGATGCTCGCGCCGGTAACGGCACAGGGAGGCCGCCGTCCCGAGGAGCAGAAAGACCACGGGCAGCACCATCACAGCAATGCCGAATCCGCGTGAGACCGGTGGTCGTGATGTCGGGGGCAGTTTCGTTTCGATGACGGCCCAGATGCCGACCCACATCGCCATCATAAGCACCATCACGACCGTCGCGATCAGCGACGCCCTGCATCGCGTACGCTGGGCACGTTGCCACGCTTCGCTCCAGTGCACGAGTGTACCTCCGTTGGCTCGCCATCGAAGAACGTTCGAGTAAGACTCGGCAACGTAGACCGAGTTGTCAACTCCGGCGAATCCAAGTCTAGCCCGAATGATGCATGACGCTCCGCCGCTGACGGGCGATCCGAACCGAGGTGTCCGAGTGTGCTCCTCGACGTATCAGGAATGCGCCTTCGGAACACCCTCGGACACCTCGGCCCGGCTTGCCTCGCCACTGGAGCGCCGTGCACGAGTCGCCGCAGCGGCGCAGGTGCTCAACCACGGACGGTTCAAGGTGTTTCGGATCACCCACGGCGAAGGGTCATGCATACTCCGGGCTGGCAGCACGGTGGAGCGTGAGAACAACGGCGCCGCACTGGCCGCCACCGTGCGGCCGGCGGTTGCGAGCCTCGAGGAGGCGGAGCTGGAGCCGCTATCGGACCTTCATTCGCTACCGGTTCATGCCGATGATGCTCGATGAGCGCTGTCGCGGAGATCTCGCGCCGGCGATGCTCGGCGGGTGACAGCATCATGACGCACGTTCGAAAGGCAAGTGACAGAACCGGCACCGTCATCGTCGTGTTCATTGTCGTGCTGATCATGGTCGAACTCATCATCGTCACGATGGTGACCAGCGCTAGCCGGGACCACGACTTGACGGTTCACCGGGCCTTCACCGTCGAGGCGTTCTATGCCGCCGAGGCGGGCGTGAACATGGCCGTCCGCGAACTGATGGAGGACAGCGACGAGGATGGCGACGGCACGATCGGAAGCATCTCCGACGACTCGAACGACGCCAACGATCCGACGCTGGGCAACGCCAGGTTCCTCGTCACCTCCACCGCGGACACGCCGTTCCCCGGCCAGCGGACGCTGACAAGCCAGGGCCGTTCGGGGGAGACCCGCCGCGAGATGACGAACGTGATTGAATAGGCGGCAACGGCGCGAGTGTGCAGCGCCATGGCAATCCGGGGTGGTACGGCCGCATTGACCATCTCCCGCAGCCGGCACAATCGGCAAACTCACCCATGACTGGGGAGACCGCGAAGGCGTCCCGCCAATCGCCTTGCACCGGCACAGGCGTTTCGGCCAGGCGGATCGGAATCAGGTTCTGTAGGTGGAGGCACCTCGGCGATGACGGGGAGGAAGGGCTTCATCATCCATTACGCCCGCAGCCTCCAGCGAATGACCGGTCCCGGCCTTGCAGCGGTCACCCCACGATGGAGCGGCCGAACAAACCGGCTGCTCTCGGCCCGCGGTGGGTTATCGGCAATCTCGTCGAGCCGACACTGGGCAGCGACGGCAAGCCCGTGTTCACGGACAACGGTATCATCGTGAAGACGGCCTGGAAAGATGCGGCGGGTCGCAACATCGCCCCGCAGCTTCCTGCCGAGGTCGGTGACGTGCCGGGAGTAGTGACAAACGCCCGGAACGACTATCTCGATGCGGCAAGCTTCCCCGAGCTGTTCAACGACGTGCTCGGCGTCAACCTGTCGGCTCCGTTGACGATCACGTTCAACCTCCAGGCCGATGGGACCTATCTCTTCGACGCCGACACGGCTCCCGGCTACACCGGCGGGTTCTTCCCGATCAACGACCAGCTCGTCGGCAACTCCAACGGCAGCCGCAACTACCACTTCAGCTTCGAGCTGCACACGCAGTTCGTCTACGACGTGGCGGGCAGTCAGATCCTTGAGTTCACCGGCGACGACGACGTCTGGGTCTTCATCGACGACCAGCTCGTGATTGATCTCGGCGGCCGGCACTCGGCCAAGAGCATGTTCGTCGATCTGAACCGGCTCGGCCTCAGCCACGGCGCAATGTACCGCCTTGACTTTTTCCTCATGGAGCGGAAGACGTCAGGCTCGCACTGCAAGTTCTCGACGAACCTGCCGATGGAGGTGACCCCTTCCTCGGTCTCGATCTCGGCCCCCTACGATTGATCGCGACCGGCAGACGCGGTACCGCGGACCGCTCGCCGCCGGATGCTGCTGGTGACGTACTCTCGGCAACGGCCTTATCGGTCGGATATCTGGGCAGGATGCGGCCCCTGCGGAAGCGCCACCGTCTGTGTGGGCACGCATCGATCGCGCCAGCAACGCGGTGTTCGACCCCACCTCTGACGCTGCCGATGAATCCGAGGAGGCCGCAGTTCTCATCCCGCACCCGAGGGAAACCCATTGAGCAGGCCAGTCATGCGCACGTCGATCCTCGCCCATGCCGTCCCGGCGCTCGGCGCCCGGCGTCGCGCGGGAGGAGTACAGGTGAGCCCATCCGAACCTCCCGGCGATGCCGTGAGAATCGTCCGCCGTCGTCCGTTGGCTTCGATGATCGCGTGCATCGCTTTCCTGGCACTGTCACCCGAGGCGCCGGGCGAGATAGCCACCGGGACCTACACGGGCAACGGCACGACCCAGTCGATTACGGACATCGGATTCCAGCCCGACGTCGTCATCGTGAAGCGCTACCCGCATAGGAAGGCCTATATGCGCACCTCAACGATGCCCGCCGGTTTGTCCAAGATGATCAAGAAACCGAATGCCCTGGAGACCGACGGGATCACGTCCCTCGATGCCACCGGCTTCACCGTCGGCAACCTCGTGCATGTAAATGGGCTCAACGACCCCTACTACTGGATTGCGTTCAAGCAGGAGGCGGGGGTGTGCGAGGTCGGTACCTACACGGGTACACCTGCGGCCCAGACCGTTCCCGTTGCCTTCCAGCCGGACTACGTGATCGTGGTGCCCGAAGCCGAAAAGGTGTCCGTTCACCGCTCCTCCGCAATAGCCGGAGACAACACCTTCAGCTTTGAAGGCAAACAGAACCCGCCAATTCTTGGCGACTACATCACCGCCCTGGTGGCCACCGGTTTCGACGTGGGAATGAACGCGAGCGTCAACACGAACGGTGCGGTCCACCATTATGTGGCCTTCAAGGTGACGGCGGGGAAGGTGGCCGTCGGTTCCTACCAGGGGGACGGTTCGGACGGTCGGTCCATCTCGGTGGGCTTCCAGCCGGAGTGGGTCCTCATCCACGCCGACACCGCGGTAACGGTTCCCGATGGATCGCCCGGCACGATTCATCGCCCGGCGTCGATGTCCGGGGATATCTCACTCAACATGACCTATTCGGAAGAGACGACCACGTTTGACAACTGCATCCAGGCGCTCAACGCGACCGGCTTCGAAGTCGGGAGCGACGACACGGTCAACAAGGGGCCGTCCGGGCCCAACTACTACTGGATGGCGTTCGGCCCCGCAAGTGCGCCGCCGCAAGCGGTCGTCAACTACCGCTCGATCGGGACCGACACCGGCACCGTGTACTCGACCGGCAACGCGACGGTCGCCACCGGCTCGAGCACGGTCACCTTCGCCAGCGGAGCGAGCCTGCCGGCCAACGTCGGCAAGGGCGACAAGCTGACGATCGGCAGCGACACGTACTACATTGTCTCGAAGGACTCGCCGACCCAGGTCACCGTTCACGCAGCGTCAGCAAGCCCCTACACGAACACGGCATACACGATCACGCGGGCCTACAACACGCTGCAGGCGTGGGAGACGGCGCGCCAGGGCGACCTGGTCACCGACAACCGCCAAGTCTGGGTGGCACGGTTGACGTCGCGAAGCGACGCCAGCCGTGTCTTCGGACGTCGCTCCACGGCAGAGCAAGCTCTACCGTGCCACCCAAGCACCGCAAGTCTGCCTTATCGGGCGGGGCACTGGGCAAGCTGCAGGTCCTGCAGAAGGACCACCGATTGGATGGGCACGTATCTCTCGCGCCAGCCACGCGCTGCTGGTCCCCGCCGCCGCCGATGCCGATCAGACTGAAGGAGGCCGCGTTCTCGGCCCGCCCTGCAAGGAACCACAGTAATCCCGCACAGCGTCCGCAAGTCGATCCTCGCCCACGCCGTCCTGGCGGTCGGCAGCCGCCGTCGCATCGTGCGTGTCGCGGTCGTGATTCTCCTCGCCGGGCTCTTCGCGCCGAAGCCGGCCCTCGGGCAGATGGCCACGGGCTCGTACACGGGCGACGGCAGCGACGATCGCGGGATCACCGGCGTGGGCTTCCAGCCTGACGTCCTCTTCGTCAAGGCCAGCTCGGCGAGTTCGACCGTCTGCCGGATCTCCTCGATGGCCGGGGATCTCTCCAAGCCGATGTTGCCGCATGTTGACGCGACCACGAACCGGGTCCAATCCCTCGATGCGGACGGATTCACGGTTGGAACCAGTAGCCAGGTCAACGGCGATGGCAACACCTACTACTGGACGGCTTTCAAGGCGGCGGCGGGGGAGCTCTACGTCGGGTCCTACGTCGGAGACAGCCAGGACAACCGCAGCATCGCGGGCGTGGGTTTCCAACCTGACTACGTGATCGTGCTCCCTGAGCCCGGCAACACCAACAGAATGCCCTACCAGCGGTTCTCGTCGATGGTCGGGGACACGAGCATCGAGTTCGGCGCGGCGGTTGGGAAGTCAGACCGGATACAGGCCTTCGAGGCGGACGGCTTTCAGCTCGGAAAGAATCAGAATGTCAACAAGTCGGGTGTGACCCATCACTACGCGGCCTTCAAAGCGGTCGCGGGCAAGATGAAGGTCGGCTCCTATACGGGCGACGGCGCGGACAACCGCTCGATCGCAGGCGTCGGCTTCCGGCCAGAGTACTTGATCATCAAGGACTACACGACGGATCACCAGGCCGTCCATCGCCCCGCGTCGCTGGCCGGGGACAGCACGCTCTGGTTCACCCAACGCTTTAACGACACCAACCTGATCCAGGCGCTGGAGGCGGACGGTTTCCAGCTCGGAAACAGTGTGACACCAACGTCGGTCAACCAGTCGGGCGACACCTATCACTGGGCGGCGTTTGGGACATCGCTGGCCACCAACTACCGCTCGATCGGAACCGATACCGGGACCGTGTACTCGGGCGGCAACGCGACGGTCGCAACCGGCTCGACCACGGTGACCTTCGCCGGCGGCGCGAGCCTGCCCGCCAACGTCGGCCAGGGCGACACGCTGACGATCGCCGGCGACACGTACTACATTCTCTCGAAGGACTCGCCGACCCAGGTCACCATCCATTCGCCGTCGGCAAGCCCCCACACGACCACGGCGTACACCATTACGCGTGCCTACAACACGCTGCAGGCGTGGGAGAACGACCGGGACGGCGACCTGGTCGCAGACAATCGCCGTGAGACAGGCGTGTGCTACAACGACGGTGCCTTCAATGCACGGGTGGACATCAACGACTCCACGACCGACGCCACCCACTACATGCACCTGACCGTGGCCCCCGGCCAGCGCCACTTGGGTGTCGCCGGAATGGGAGCTCGCGTTGACGCGCTCGGCGGGGGCGGGCCGGGGATAAATCTCATCTTGCTTCGAGACCCCTACACACGCGTCGAGTGGCTTGAGCTCACGAACTTCAATTCCACGGGGATTCTGATATCGGGGACGGCGCCGAACTGCGTTTTGGAAAACCTGCTGATCCACGACTCGGTCGGTTCGTACTCCGGCATCGAGACGGGGGCCGACGCGATCATCCGCAACACCATCCTGTACGACGGATATGTGGGGATCAAGCCCATCGGTATTTCCGATGTCACGATCGAGAACGTCACGATCTACAACATGTCACTGTATGGCACACACATGCACGCGACGGCGAAGGTCACGATCAGGAATGTAATCGCGGTCGGATCGGGCACCACGGATTTCTCCACTCCCGGCACTCTCAATTACTTCGGGTACAACATGTGGTCGACATCGACGGCCAGTGGAGGTCCCTTCGACCCGAACACCCAGGACGGCAACCACCAGCAGCCGCCTACCGACCTCGGCGACCTCTTCGCGTCGATCGAGGCGGGATCAGAGGACCTGCACCTGGAATGGGAGGGCCACGACGCTGTCGAGACGGGGCTCGACCTGTCGGCGAGCTTCACGACCGACATCGACGACGAGACCCGGACGGTTCCCTGGGACATCGGCGCCGACCGGATCGGCACCCCCAACCACCGCTCGATCGGAACAAACAGCGCCACCGTGTACTCGACGGGCGATTCGTCGATCACACTCGGCACGAAGACCGTCACGTTCGGCGGGGCTGCGAGCCTGCCGGCCAACGTGGGGCCCGGCGACGAGCTTGTGATCAACGGCGAGACGTTCTACATCGCGACAAAGGACTCAACCACCCAGGTCACCGTCGACACGGCCGCTGTCAGCACGCACAGCAACAACTCGTTCACGATCAGCCGGGCGTACAACACGCTGCAGGCGTGGGAGGACGATCGGGACGGCGACCTGGTCACCGACAACCGCCGCGAGGTCGGCGTGGCGTACAACGACGGACCGTTCACGGCGAATCTTAGCATCCAGGACTCCACCACCGACGCTACCCACTACATGACGCTGACCGTCGCCGAGAGCCAGCGTCACGACGGCACCGCGGGAACGGGCGTCGTGCTGGACATGGGCGGTGCCTCGGCCAACGTACCCGTCCAGATCTGGGACCCCTACACGAAGTTCGAATGGTTCGAGGTCACCGACTCGAACAAGGACGGCGCCACGGTCAAAGCGGCGGCGACGCAGGTCGAGCTGTCGAATCTCATCGTGCACGACGTGATCAAATGGGGCATCGCGGCCTGGGACTCGGGCACGACGACCATACGCAACTGCGTGGTGTACGACGCGGGGGAGGTTGGCATCATCATCTATAAGGGCACGACCACCGTCGACAACTGCACGGTCGACGGGACCGGCTCGATCGCGGGGATCTACTTCCTCAACACCGGCCCAACGACTGTGACGATCAGGAACACGATCGCGGTCGGCAGCGCCGTTGACTTCGGGGCCTGGACGACCGGGGTGACGGTCAGCTACTTCGGCTACAACATGTACGCCACGTCCGACAGCAACTTCGACCCGGAAGCCTACAACGACAACAACCAGGCGCCGCCGGCGGACCTGGACGACCTGTTCGTGTCCATCGCCCCCGGCAGCGAGGACTATCACCTGGAGTGGGAGGGTCACAGCGCTCTCAACACCGGCCTCGACCTGTCCTCCAGTCTGCTGACCGACATCGACGGGGACATTCGGCTCGTGCCGTGGGACATCGGCGCCGACTGGGTCACGCCCTCCAACCATCGCTCGATCGGCACGACGACGGGCTCCCTGTACTCCGCGGGGACCGCAACGATGAGTGCGGGCTCGGTCATCGTCACGTTCGCGAGCGCCACGCTCCCGGCCAACATCGGCCCCGGCGACAAGCTGGTGATCGGCGCCGAGACCTTCCACATCTTCACGAAGGACTCGACCACCCAGGTCTCCGTCCACCTCCCGGCGGCGACCACCCACACGGCGGAGGCCTACACCGTCTCGCGGGCGTACAACACGCTGCAGGCCTGGGAAACCGCCCGCCAGGGTGACCTTGTGACCGACGACCGCCGCGAGTACGGCGTGTGCTACAACGACGGCCCCTTCACGAGCCGACTGGTGATCAGCGGCTCCACGACGGACCAGGACCACTTCATGAGGGTCACCGTCGCTGACGGCCAGCGGCACAACGGGCTGATCAACACCGGCGCTGCAATCGATGCCGCCGGGGGCTTCGGCGGATCCAACGCGATCGACGTCGAGGACCAGTACACCCGGATCGACGGGCTGGAGATCAAGAACATCAACGATGCCGGCAACGGGATCTACTTCGACGACAGCCCGGCCGCGGACAACGGGATGGTCTCCAACGTCTTCGTCCACTCGTTCTGGCAGTTCGGCAACGCCGGCGTGGACGTCGGCGCCCAGAACGTCACCGTCCGCAACTCGTTCTTCGACGGCACCTCGGACGTCGGCATCCGATTGCTGGCCGGTAGCACCGCGACGATCGAGAACTGCACGCTGTACGGTGACGGCGCTGCAGGCAGCGGCGTCACCGACGGGGCCGGGGCCACGGCGACCATCAGGAACACGATCTCGGTGAACCACCCCGGGGGCAACGACTTCGTGCTCAACGCATCAATCGCCTTCTTCGGCAACAACATGTTCTCGACGGTGACCGGCTTCGACCCGGACCTGCAGGACGGTGGCCACCAGTGGCCGCCACAGAATCTCAAGCACCTGTTCATCGACAGGAGCACGTACGATCTGCACCTGAGGACCAAGGGCAACTACGCGGCCAACGCGGGGCTCGACCTCTCGGCCTTCTTCAAAGACGACATCGACGGCGACGTCCGTGTCGTCGCCTGGGACATCGGCGCCGACGAGGGCGTCTCAGGCACCGAGCTGCTGAAACCCAAGGTGCTCCGGTGGAAGGAGCAGGGCCCGACCATCGTCGCGTCGCCGTAGTTGAGCGCTCCGTACGGCCCTCCGGGCCGACGATCGTCAGCCGGGGTCGCGGGCCAGGAAGTCCTGCATGATCCGCTCGGTGTCGACGTGGCCCTCGGCGAGCTGAAGCGGCGTCTCGCCCGCGTTGTTGCGCGCGTATAGGTCGGCACCGCCGTCGAGCAGGCATCGACAGGTGGCCTCGCTGCCCTCGTTCGCGGCCAGGTGCAGCGGTGTCCAGCTCGAACCGGTCGGCGTGGCATTGACATTTGCGCCTTTCTTCAGGTTACTCCTTGCCGCACCGCGGTCGCCGACAGTTGCGGCCTCGAAAAGGCCCGACACTGGTTGAACGCATGCGACAATGGTGAGGCAGATGACGGCGCCGAACCCGACGATGAATCCACGAATGAACATGAGTTACCTCGTTCAAAGCCTGGGCACAAATGGTACCGTGCCGCGAATGAAAACCAGGGTAATGTTCGTGGCCGTGTTTTTGCTGGCGGCTGGGCTGGTCGGCTGTGCGAGCGGGCCAAAGTACGACGAAGTTGCGGCCAAGATACACCCGATCCCGCCGGGCCATGCGCGGGTCTTCTTCTACCGCGAGCAGGGTCATGCGGGCGCGCGCATGAAGCCCGATGTGGACTTGGACGGTGAGAAGATCGGCAAGTCGAAGGAAGGCGGCTTCTTCTTCATCGACCGCCTGCCCGGCGCCTACATGGTTTCCACGACGACGGAGACCAAGTACGAAGTGCAACTCGATCTGGAGGCGCAGCAGACCATCTACGTGAACACGAAGATCGGTATGGGATTTTGGGTCGGTCGCGTCCGTCCGGTACTCGAGGAGCAAGAGGTCGCGATGAAGACCCTGAGAAAGTGCCGGTACATCGGCTATCTCGAAGAGCTGGGCGGCAAGCCTCGAAAGCACCGGTAAACCCGGCAGACCACGTCCACCGGTAGCGCCCTGCTTCTGAGGTACTTTTGGGTTCACGGCGTGGGCAACACGACCGGCTGAACCTGCGCAACCCACACAGATTCACATCGACTGCCTCCGTTGCCCGTGTCCTTTGACGAACCCCTCCTGTCTCGCCACGAAGAGAAGACGCGACGGTTCGACGCATCGTCGGCACTGCAATTCGATGCTGTATATGGAGGCGTGCTGCCAGGACACGAGAGAGACCAAGATGAGAGATTGAAGAGAACAGGCTCCTCCGTATCGCCACCGCGGTTGCGCTCTTCGCGTCGGTCGGCCTGACGCAGTCCGCCTCGGCGTTCCAAGGCAACGGCAATGGGAACGGCAACGGCGATCAGATCGCTCTCACCGGCTTTGCACGCGAGTTCATCGGCTTGCACCCGGACTTTGACGTGACGCCCACGGACGGCTTCGGCTTCTTCGCCGATCCCGCTACGGGAAGTGTCAACGACGCCAACAACCCTCGCCACTTCATCATGCCCGAAGACGGCACGATCAGCAGCATCAGTCTGTACGTCAAGTACGACACGGGGCAGCTTGCGAAGGCCCGGATGGGCATTTAGACCGACATCGCCGGTAAGCCCGGCAACTGCTGGCTGGCGGCGTACACGTCGCCCGGCAACAGTACTGCATACAACTCCTCTTTGAGTACGCCCCCGGCTGCGGCGAAGTATCGGCGTTACGTCTACGACGCTACCAACGGCATGCCCCCGGCGCTGGGCCCGGACCTGCCGACGGCTGCCCTCGCAATCAGGGAGTTTGAACTCCTCGCCAGCTATTCGAACCCCGGGACCTTTACGCAGCACTTGTCCGCCAAGAGCGGCCAGAATTCACCGTACGTCCTGGTCTTGCGGAACGGCGACTCCGTCCCCTCGATCCCCGGCTTCTCGAACCAGGCCCTTGACGATCAGCCGGTCTTTTCGGCTGGTGAGCGCACGTGGTACTGCCGGTACCATGCGACGAACTTTGCAATGCCATCCTCGATCGATGTGCGCGGCTGGAATCCGACGTCGCGGACCAGGTCGTCGACGTCGGCGCAGGTGGCGGGCACGTCGCCCTGCTGTAACGGCAGGAAGTTGCACTTCGCTTCTACGCCCAGGCACTTTTCGAGCGTCTCGATCAAGTGCGTCAGCTCGACGGGCTGGTGGTTGCCGATGTTGTAGAGGCGGTACGGGCCTGCACCGGTGGCGGGGTCGGGTGCATCGCCGGTCCAGTCCGCGTCTGCCTTCGCGGGCCGATCCGCCACCCGGACGACGGCGTCCACGATGTCGTCGATATACGTAAAATCGCGACGCATTCGCCCGTGGTTATGGACGTCGATCGGCCGGCCGGCGAGCATGGCCTCGGTGAACAGGTAGATCGCCATATCGGGCCGTCCCCACGGGCCGTAGACGGTGAAGAACCGGAGCCCCGTCGTCGGCAGCCCGTAAAGGTGGCTGTAGCTGTGGGCGATCAATTCGTTGGCCTTCTTCGACGCCGCGTACAGGCTGATCGGGTGAT
This sequence comes from Planctomycetota bacterium, assembly GCA_022562915.1. Classification (GTDB taxonomy): domain Bacteria; phylum Planctomycetota; class Phycisphaerae; order Phycisphaerales; family SM1A02; genus JADFOJ01. Next base: position 20,943 of record JADFOJ010000005.1, read on the forward strand.
CGACGTTGTCGTGGGTCGAGAACGGCATCCGCGTGTTGGCGCCGTAGACCGAACTGGACGACGCGTAGACCAGGTGTCCCACGCCGTTGTGGCGGCACGCCTCGACGACGTTGAGGAAGCCGACAATGTTGCTCTGGACGTACGCATGCGGGTTCTCCAGTGAGTACCGGACACCTGCCTGTGCCGCGAGGTTCACCACCACCGTGAACTGGCGCGCCCGGAAAAGCGATTCCATCGCGTCGCGGTCGGCCAGGTCGATCCGCATGAACGAGAAACGCTCGCGCCCATCCAACTGTGCCAGCCGATCGCGTTTCAACTGGACACTGTAATAGTCGTTGAGGTTGTCGAGGCCGACGACCTCGTCGCCACGCGCGAGCAGCGCCTCGCAGAGGTGATAGCCGATGAAACCGGCCGCTCCTGTTACCAGGCATGTACCCATGGGTTGGAGGGTCCGACTGGGAGGGTTCCGGTGAGAGAGTGGGCGCTACTGGACTCGAACCAGTGACCCCCGCCGTGTAAAAGCGGTGCTCTAGCCAACTGAGCTAAGCGCCCGTGCTCCGTGCCATGGTAGCAGCGCTGCGGGCCGTCTTGTCGCCGATGGGGCCGCGGCCCACGGAGTAGTAGGTGAAGCCGGCCCGTTGCATGGTCGCCCGGCGATAGATGTTGCGGCCGTCGAAGATGACCGGCGTACGCATGGCCCTGGCCATGCGCGAGAAGTCCGGCTGGCGGAACTCGCTCCATTCGGTGCAGATAACCAGCGCGTCGCAGCCGTCGAGCACCGAGTACATGTCGTCCGTGGTGGTGATCTCGGGGCGCTCGCGTTTGAGATTCCCGGTCGCGACGGGGTCGAACGCCCGGACGGTCGCGCCGGCGGCGAGGGCGTTGCTCATCAGGGTCAGCGCCGGGGCCTCGCGAATGTCGTCGGTCTCCGGCTTGAACGCGATGCCCCAGAAGCCGAGCGTGCGACCGGTGAGGTCCTGCCCGAAGTGCGTGGTGATCTTGCGCCAGAAATACCCGCGCTGGTCCTCGTTGACGGCGTGCACGGCACTGGCCAGCTTGGTGTCGAAGCCGACGCTGTTGCCCATGTCGATGACCGCCCGGATGTCCTTCGGGAAGCAGGAGCCGCCGTAGCCGAGCCCCGGGTGGAGGAACTGCCGGCCGATGCGCTGGTCGGCGCACATGCCGTCGCGGACCGCGCGAATGTCGGCGCCGTAGTGTTCGCAGAGAATCGCAATCTCGTTGATGAAGCTGATCTTGGTCGCGAGCATCGCGTTGGCGGCGTACTTGACCATCTCCGAGGAGCGGATGTCCATCTTGATGATCGGGTTGCCCTGGCGGACGAACGGGTCGTACAGGTCGCGCAGGACCTCCGCGGCCTCGTCGCTGTCGGTGCCGCAGATGACGCGGTCCGGCCGCATGAAGTCGCTGACGGCGGCGCCCTCCTTGAGGAACTCCGGGTTGTTGGCGATGTGGAACGGCATGTCCGTGATCGACTTGACGATGTCGCGCACGCGCGCGCTGGTTCCGACGGGGACGGTCGATTTGACGACGACCAGTCGCGGCGTCGGCAGCGGTGGCGCCTGTTCAATCGCCTCGGCGATGTCCTTCGCGGCCTGCATCACGAAGGTGAGGTCGGGGGAGCCGTGGGGGCCGGCCTGGGTGCCGACGCAGATGAAGATGATCTCGGCCTCGGCGTACGCCGCCTGCGCGTCGGTCGTGAAGACCAGCCGGCCGCTGTTGCGTCGCATGAGTTCGGCAAGGCCGGGCTCGTAAATGGGGCACTTGCCGTCGTTGAGCAGGGCGATCTTGTCGTCGTCAACGTCGAGACAGGTCACGTCGTTGCCGGTGTTCGAAAAACACGCCCCGGAGACGAGCCCGACGTACCCGGTGCCGACCATCGTGAGCTTCATCGCGGTGTGGACCTCTCCAGGTTGAGCAGCCACCGCTTGATCCCGAGCTCCGGGCTCAGCGGATCGGCGCTGCCGTTATATCCAAGGAGGCGCCCACCGGCGGCGATGATACGGTGACATGGGACGATCACGGGCAGCGGGTTGTACCGCATGGCCTGTCCCGCTGCCTGGGCGCCGCGGTCCGCCCCCGCGAGGCCGGCCAGCTCTCCGTAGGTGAGCGTCCGCCCGCGCGGGACCGCGCGGCAGTGCACCCAGCACCGGTGGCGAAAGGCAGTGCCCCGCGGTGTGGCGACATCGTCGAAGTCGACGGCCTCGCCGCTGAAGTACCGCGCGAGCCGGCCGCTGAGCTCCGGCTGCAGGTCGGGATCGTGCCGCGACCCGTCATGGCCGGGTTCATCATCCCAACGAGCCGAGACCGCGCCGTTGGGCCCGCAGGTCAGGAAAAACGGACCCACTGGCGTGTCGAAGATGCGGTGCCGGGTCGTGCGAGTATCCATCGAAGGGTATTCTACTAAAAACAGCGGTGGCACGGTTGAACTCGCGAAGCGAGTTCGGCCGTGTCTTGGGACGTCGCTCCACGGCCGAACTCGTCCGCGGACGGACGAGTTCAACCGTGCCACCCCTCGTCTATTCCCACGCCAGGTCCACGACGACCGGCATGTGATCACTGGCGTCGGCCGTGTCGCCCGCGCCCAGCCCGTGATGCGCCAACCAGCGCCGGCCCAGGTCGCGAGTATCCAGCACGAACGCGCCGCGAGATTCCGGCGACGGGCTCGACAGGAGCATGAAATCCAGGCGACCCGGCATGAACGGCCGGCGGGCGTCCGCCCACGTCGCGTTGGACCGACCGTCGATCTGCAGCGCCTCGACCACCACCAGCGACTCCGAAAGAACCTCCAGCGGCCACCGCGAGCCGACGAGGTTCAGATCGCCGCCCACGACCACCCCGTCAAAGCGGCGCGACGACATCGCGCGTTCCACGGCCCTGCGGATCGCGTCCGCTTCGACCAGGCGGGTGCGGTCCTCGAAGCTGCCGGCCTTGCCGCAACAACGCAGGTGGGCGCACACGACAAGCAATCGGCGGCCCGCCTGCGTGATCTCGGCGCCCAGCACGCGGACCGACCGGTCCGGCCGATCCGGCAGGGGCAGCGGGTCCAGCGGCGCGTATTTCTTCATCGTGAGCCGTGACGCGATCGCGCAGCGGAGCCTTCCGCCGCCGCTGCCGATGATCACGCTCCATCGCTGCCGCCTGGCGGCCGGAATCGATTGCTGGAGCAAGGCGGCCAACTCGGCCGGGTCGTCCGCCTCGGTCAGCTCCTGGAAGAGGATCACGTCCGGCGCCAGGGCGTGCAGGAGGCGGCCGAAGAGTGCCCGGCGGTCGCGCAGCCCGTTGGCACCGGTGTTCCAGGTCACGACGCGCAGGTCGGTGCCCGGCGCCCGGGCAAGCGGGTCCGCCGGTTGGCCGGCGGGTGCCGGGGCAACCGGCGTCAGCTCGTGGGAGAAGGTTTCGGTGGTGTCACGAATCCTGCCGGCGCGATCGATGAAGATGAGCCTCGCCCGGAATCGCCCCGGGCCCAGGAACGACTTGACGCCGGGCAGGACCGCCCCGCGACGCAGTCGAAACTCGAAAAGGTCGCCGGCATAGGTGGGACCGTAGGTGAAGCCGATCAGGTGAGCGCTGAGACGCATCCGGTCGCCGGGCGGCGGGTCATCGACGGGTATCGCGATGCCCGCGCCACGTCCCGCCGGAGGGGTCGACTGCGGATCGCGCGGGCTGAGCTCGACGATGACGTCCACTCCCGGCATGTCGTGGACGCTCCGGCCGGTAGCAGTGTCCGCATCGACGTCGAGCAGTATCTCGATCGACCCGTCGAGTTGCTGCACGTTGACCGTTCGGCCCAGTTCGACCAGCAGGTGTACGAAGCGGTGGTCGTGAGTGACGCGGACCGTGCCGAAATCGACGGCCGCATCCGGCGCGTCGGCGGGGTCATCGACGGCGACCGGCACGGTGGTCCAGTCCTCGAACCGCCCGTCGATCACGACCGGCGACGCCGCGGCGGCAACGGACGCGAAAACGGCGAACAGCAGTGGCACAGACATCGAATGGGCTATGGTAACGCCGCCGAGGTCACGCCGGATGACGCCACCAGTCGTGCCTGAGAGAGCCCCGCAGTGCCCGCGCTGCGGCTACGACCTCCGCGGGGCCGTCGCCGCGTGGCGCGATGCCTGCCCGATGTCGGGCACCTGCACCGAGTGCGGGCTCACGTTCGTCTGGGCGGAGATCCTTCTCCCTCAGAAGTTCGAGCCGCCGTGGTGCGTCGAGTTCACGAAACCGCCGCAGCGGTTCGGGCGGGCGTGCCTGGGCACGATCCTTCGCTCAGCGCGGCCGTGGCGCTTCTGGTCCGCACTGAACATGTCGATGCCGGTAAGGTCCGCGAGGCTTGGCGCCTACCTTGCCATGTTGCTGCTGCTGCCGCTGCTGCTGAGCTGGATCGTCATGCAGACGGGTGCGGCACTCCGGGTCCGCCTGCTGGTGCAGCGCCAGGCCATCATGCAGGTACGCCAGACGCAACCACAGATCACCCGTCTCCGACGGATGCTCGCCGACACGACCCTCGACACCGTATGGCGCATCCGGCTCCAACAGCAGCTTGTCATGTTCCAGCGATTCTCCGCCGCCAATTGGTTGGTCAGGCATTCGTATCCCGCGGCAATCGCCGAAGCCGTTCTCGTTCCCTGGCGGTCGAAATCATCGGGCGCGGTGAATACCTGGGTCGGCCCGCAGCCCTACACGCCGCCGCGAGACCTGCACGTGCTGGCCATGGGTGAGACCGGCCGGGCTCGAGTTCTGCTGAACATGACGACCCGGGTCTTGACGATGACGGGGATGCTGGCCGCGACGTGGAACGCGGTGACCATGCCGCTGGCGTTCGTGCTGCTGCCGTGGTCGCGGCGCCGGGCGAAGGTGCGGTGGGCCCACCTGTTGCGGGTCGGGTGCTACGGCCTCGCTGTCGTGCCGGTACTCGTCGCGGTGACCTTCCTGCTCGTGGCGATCGGATACGCGGTGAGCGGGCTTCAGCCCGCGTCGCTTGCGGCGGCGCACCTGCTGGGCCGATACGGCATCGTGCTCGTGACCGTCGTCTGGTGGGCGGTGGCAATCCGGTGCTACCTGTACATCCCGCGCGGCTGGGTGATCGCCCCGGCCCTCGCGGTCCTGCTGCTTCTCCTGCTCGCAGTCGGCGTGTTGCTGGTCGTGTCGAATGTGCCGTCGTGACCGCCGCGTATACACTGCCGACATGACACCGGAAACCCCCACCGCGCCGCCGTCACGGTCGTTCGATACCCTGACCGACGGCATGATCGAGTTGCTCCGGCAGAGCGACCCCGACGTCGCCCGGATCCTCGCCGCCGAGGGAGACCGCCAGGCGACGACCATCGAGCTGATCGCCAGCGAGAACCACGTCAGTGGCGCGGTCATGCACGCGATGGGCAACTGCATGACCAACAAGTATGCCGAGGGGTATCCCGGCGCGCGGTACTACGGCGGCTGCCGGTTCCACGACGAGGTGGAGGACCTCGCGCGCGATCGCGCCAAGCAGTTGTTCAACTGCGGGTTCGCCAACGTCCAGCCGCATTCGGGCGCGAGCGCCAACATCGCCGCGTACATGGCGCTGTGCAAGCCCGGTGACACGATCCTGTCGCTGCCGATCAAGTCCGGCGGCCACCTGAGCCACGGGCTCAAGGTGAACTTCTCCGGGACGTTCTTTTCGATCGTCGACTACGATCTCGATCCCGATACGGAGACGCTCGACTACGACGCGATCGAGACGATCGCCGTCGAGTGCGAGCCGACGATGATCATCTGCGGCTATTCGGCGTACCCGCGTGTGATCGACTTCGAGCGCTTCCGGAAGATCGCCGACAGGGTGGGGGCCGTGCTACTGGCGGATATCGCACACATCGCCGGTCTCGTCGCGACGGGCGTGCACCCGTCGCCGTTCCCGCACGCCCACGTCGTCACGACCACGACGCACAAGACGCTGCGGGGGCCGCGCGGCGGGCTGATCCTCTCCGACGACGAAGACATGGCCAAAAAGATCGACCGCAAGGTCTTCCCCGGCAGCCAGGGCGGGCCGCTCATGCACATGATCGCCGCCAAGGCGGTCGGTTTCGCCGAGGCGCTGCGCCCCGAGTTCACCGTGTACTGCCGGCAGATCGTGGCCAATGCCCGGGCGCTGGCGGACGGGCTCGCCGGGCACGGCTACCGGTTGTGCTCCGGCGGCACCGACAACCATCTCATGCTCGTGGACCTGCGGCCGCGCGACGAGAACCTCACCGGCGCCGACGCCGAAGGGTGGCTCGAGACCGCCGGCATCATCGTCAACAAGAACGGCATCCCCAACGATCCCCGCCCGCCGCGCGTGACCAGCGGATTGCGGCTCGGCACGCCGGCGCTGACGACGCGCGGCTTCAAGGAACCGCAGATGGCCCGGGTCGCGGCGCTCATCGATCACGTCCTGGCGGGCAACGGCGAGGGCGCCGTCACGAGCCGGGTTCGCGAAGATGTCCGGGCGTTGTGCGCGGAGTTTCCCCTGCCTGGCTGACCTGGCGGAGTCCCTCGTATACCGCCGCGCACACGACCGTCGCGAGGTTGAGGCTGCGGGCGCCGTCGGCCATGGGCAGTGTGATCCTGGCGTCGGCGCCGTGGGTCTGCTCGACCCACCGGTGAACCTCGTCGGGGACCCCCGTGGTCTCGGCGCCGAACAGCAGGTAATCGCCGAGGGCCAGGTCCGCCCCCCAGTGCGGCAGATCGCTCCTGGTGGTGTAGAGCCGGAGCCGCCGCGGCTGCTCGCGCTGCAGGAACGCCTGCCAGCAGTCGTGTTCGCGGCAGTCCACGAGGTGCCAGTAGTCCAGCCCCGCACGGCGGCGGGCCTTCTCGGACATGTCGAATCCCAACGGGTGGATCACGTGCAGGCGGCATCCGGTCGCCGCGGCGGTCCGGCCGATGTTCCCGGTGTTGTTGGGGATCTGCGGGCTGAGCAGCACGATGTGAAACCGCGGTTCGGCCATGGTCGTGGAGTCTACGGGCTCGCTCCCGGAAGGCCTGCCCCAACGGCTCGCCGATGCGATATCATCGTCGATCCGATCCCACTGGAGGCCCCGACCGATGCCCAGCTATACCACGGAAGCGATTCGCAACCTTGCCCTCCTCGGCGCCGGCGGGAGCGGCAAGACCACGATCGTGGAGGCGATGCTTCACGCAGCGGGCGAGATCGGCCGCACCGGACGGGTCGAGGACGGCAACACGGTCTGTGACTTCGAGGATCTCGAAAAGGAGTTTCATCACAGCCTCGACAGCGCGCTGGTGCACTTCGATTTCGCGGGGGCGCACCTCAACGTCCTGGACACGCCGGGAATCTCTGACTTCCTCGGTCGCGCGGTGACGGTGTTGCCCGCGGTCGAGATGGCCGTCGTGGTGATCGATGCGACCGCAGGCGTCGAGACGGTGACGCGCCGGGTCATGAAGGCCGCGGATGCGTACGGTCGCCCGCGCATGATCCTCGTCAACAAGATCGACAATGCCTCGGGAATAGCGGATCTCGTGTCGAGCATCCAGGACACGTTCGGCGGCGTGTGCCGGCCGATCAACCTGCCGGCCGGCGGCGGCACGAGCGTCATCGACTGCTTCAAGACGACCGAGGGCGCCAGCGACGCGGGCGACGTCGCGGACTTCCATACCGCGATCGTCGACCAGGTCGTCGAGACCGATGAAGCGCTCATGGAGCAGTACCTCGAACAAGGCGAGATCTCGCCGGAGCAACTCACCGGCCCGTTCAAGACGGCGATGCGGCAGGGGCACCTGGTTCCGATCTGCTTCGTCTCCGCGCGGGAGGGGGTCGGCATCAAGGAGTTCATGCAGATCGTCGCGGACCTGTGCCCCAATCCCACCGAGGGCAATCCGTTCGAGCTGGAACAGACCATCGACGGTGAGCGCACCAGGATCCGGGTGGAGTACGATCCCGACAAGCCGGCGCTGGCGCATGTCTTGCGGGTGACCTCCGATCCGTACGTCGGCAAGCTCTGCGTGTTCCGGGTGTACCAGGGATCGGTCGGTCCCGGCGCCCAGATACACGTTGACGACGGCACGCGTCCGGTGCGTCTCGCGCATGTCTTCAAGCTCCAGGGCAAGACGCATACCGAGACGGACCGGATCGTGACCGGTGACATCGGCGCGGTGGCCAAGGTCGATGAGTTGCATTTCAACAGCATCCTGCACGAGGAGGCGCTCGGCGGGTCTCCCAGACTCGTCGTGCCGACCCCACCCAAACCGATGTACGGCCTGGCGATCGAGGGGACGAGCAAGGGTGCCGACGCCAAGATGGGCGAGTCGCTCGCCAAATTGATGGCCGAGGACCCGACGCTCGAGGTCGAGCGCTCCAGGGCCACCGGCGAGACCGTCATGCGAGGCCTCGGTGAACAGCACCTGCGCATGAAACTGCGCCTTCTCAAGGATCGGTACGGTCTCGAGATCGCCACGCGCCCCCCACGGGTCGCCTACAAGGAAACGATCACCGCCAAGGCAGAAGGGCATCATCGCCACAAGAAGCAGTCCGGCGGCGCCGGGCAGTTCGGCGAAGTATATCTAAGGGTCGAGCCGATCCTGAGCAGTGCCGAAGAGGCCCAGGAGGTCGTCAACGGCCTGATCTTCGAGGACGCGACGTTCGGCGGATCGATCCCGAAACAGTTCATCCCCGCGGTGGAGAAGGGCATTCGGCGGGTGATGAGCGAAGGCGCCATCGCCGGTTACCCGATGCAGGACATCAAGGTGAGCGTCTTCGACGGCAAGCATCATCCGGTGGACTCCAAGGAGATCGCCTTCATGACCGCCGGAAGAAAGGCGTTCGTCGACGCCGTACAGAAGGCCAAGCCGGTCCTGCTTGAACCGTACGTGGACCTGGAGATCACCGTGCCCGCGAGCCTGATCGGCGACATCTCCTCGGATATCTCAGGCCGACGCGGCCGCATCCAGGGCACGGAAATGCTCGCGGGGGACCAGGCGGTGATCTCCGCCGAGGCGCCGCTGTCGGAGGTCATGAGCTACGCCAGCCAGCTCAAGAGCATCAGCGGCGGCGCAGGGTCGTACACGATGGAGTACACCCACGACGAGCGGACCCCCCCGAACATCCAGGCGGACGTGATCAAGGCCTTCAAGCCCAAGGACGACGAGTAGGCACGTTGCAGGTCACCCGCGCGGCTCGAGCACGTACTCCTTGCGCCCCCAGACGATGGGCCGGCCGAGTTCGAGATCCCGTGCGGCGCGCGCCAGGATCCTGCCCACGATCAGGCAGCCCAGCGGGTACAGCAGGATCGTCCGAAGCGGCGCGCGCGCCAGCGCATAGACCCGCAACAGCACGGCAGTCTGGGCGGCCCAGCCCACCAGCACCGTCGCGGCCATGGCGATGGCCAGCGGTGGATCGCCTGCACTCGCGAGGCCGGCCGCAGTGATCAGGGCGGCCACCTGCAGAACGGGCATCGCCGCGCCGAACGCGAGGGTTCGGCGGCTCCATTTCCGGAGCCGTGCGGGTCTGCGCGCGCACGCCTCGATGAAGACGCGTCTCCACCCGGCGTCGAAGGCGGCCGGCGAGTCGTACATCGAGCACATCAGCATGCCGTCGGCAAACAGCACGCTGCCGCGCCCGCCGTGGCGGGCGATCAGCTTCGCCGCGGCAATGTCCTCCAGCAACGCGTCCTTGACCGCATCGTGACCGCCGATGCGGTCGTACCAATCGCGCCGGAAGAGCATGAACTGGCCGTTGGCGAAGGGGCGCGGCGACTTGGTCCGATCGGTACGATGGATCGGATACAGTTCCAGCAGCGTCATGGTGGCGGCGACCTGGGCGATGCGCTCAAAGCGGTGCTCGACGGTCAGCGTGCTCAGCAGGCTCAACAGGGCCAGGTCCCGTTCCCGCGCAAGCGCCACCGCCGCACGGGCCAGTTGCGGGTCAAAACGCGTGTCCGCATCCGTAAAGAGGAGCCAGTCGCCGGTCGCGTGCTCGGCGCCGATGCGGGCCGCATTGCACTTGCCGGCCCAGTCTTCCGGACAGGACTCGTTCTCGATGACGACAATCCGCGGATCGGCCCTGGCGTGCCGGGCAAGGACCGCCGCGGTATTGTCCGTACAGCGATCGAGCACGAACACGATCTGGAGATTCTCGTACTCCTGCTCGCGCAGCAGGGTCGCGCAGCCGTCGATCATGTCTTGTTCGTCGTGGGCCGGCACGATGATGCTCAGGGACGGCCATCCGTCCGGCGGCGCGGGGAGGTCGATCCCGTCGCGAACGGTCGGCCGGTCGACGAGCATCATGTTGATCCGCACGAGCAGGACGATCCAGATCGCGACTGCCGCGGCGCAGACCGCCAGCAGCACCCAGGCCGTGATGGAAAGGGCGATCATGGGTTTCAGTGCTCGATGACGCGCTGCGAGTCCGTGTCCCAGAGCAGCGTCTTGCTCCGGCGGTACGCCTCGACACCCATTTTAATGGCGACCATCGTCGAGCAACCGAGCTCGACGTTGCAGTGCGGGGTCGCCTCGGACCGGACGGAATCGATGAAGTTCCCCATGTGGTCGCGGCGCGGCGAGCTGTGGACCGAAAATGCCGCGGTGCCGGGCGCCGGCTCCGGGATGCGCGTGCCGGTGTCGTTCTCCACCATGCGCCAGGAGAACAACCCCGCATTGGTCCGGCGGAACTCTCTCCACCAGGCGGCCTGCTCGCGGATGTCGATCGTGCGGTCCCCGAATTGGAGCGTTGCGTGCCGGCCGTGGATCACCGTGGGAATCCCGACGTCGTTGGTCATGACGCTGATCAGGGAGATCGTGTGATTGCTCGGGTAGTCGACGGTCATCATGAACGTGTCGGGAATGTCGCGCTGGTCCGTCTCGAGGTACCGGCCGCCGGAGGCCACGACACGCGACGGGTACTCGCCGTCCGGGCCGGTGATGGCCAGTAGAAGAGGCGCCAGCAGGTGGTACAGCAGGTCCGTCGCGACGCCGCCGTTGTAGGCGAAGTACTTCCGGAAACGGAAGAAATGGTCCGGGTTCCACTCGATCCGAGGCGCGAGATCCCATTCCCAACCCAGCCACCGGTCCCACCAGACGTAGCCTTCGGTCTCGGGCGGGTTGTCCGGGCTCGCATCCGGCTCGATTGGCCAGTTGAACTGCCCGTCATGCGAGTTGCGGCAATAGCTCGCCTGGCTCCACGTGACCGGGCCAATCCGTCCCTCGGCGATCGCGCGGCGCGCCTTCCAGAAACGGTCGTCGCTGGTCCGCTGCGGACCGACCTGCAGGACCCGGCCGGTACGGCGCACCGCGAGACGGCACTCGAGCGCCTGCTCGACGGTGAGCGACAGCGGCTTTTCGCAATAGACGTCCTTGCCGGCCTCCATCGCCTCGATGGCGATCTTGGTGTGCCAGTGATCGGGGGTGGCGATGATCACCGCATCGACGTCGGGGTCGTCCAGGACCTCGCGATACTCCATCGTGCCGCTGCCCGGGCCTCCCTCGATGATCTTGACGGCGGTGTTGAGCCGACGCCGGTACAGATCGCACACGCGCGAGACCGTGACATTGTCTCGTTCGCGGCGATCCATGAGACCCCTCAGGTGCGCGGTCCCCATGCCGCCGGTGCCGATGACGGCCAGATTGAGTCGCTCGCCGGAGCCGAGCACCCGGCCCATGGCGCCCGGTGCCGCAAGCCACGCCGAGGCGGCGGCGGTCGCCTGGATGAAACGGCGGCGGGTCAGGGCGAGACGGTCGATCATGACGGATCCTCCATCGGGGTCGATACACGGTACCCTACGGCATGCGAAGAAACAGCCTCCTCGCGATTGCGGCTTCCTCGATCGCATGGGCGGGGGACTGGACGGGGAACGGGACCGGGGCCGGGGCCGTTGTCGCCCAGGGATACACGAGGCCCGCGCCGAGGATCCCTACGGCCCGCGAGACTCTCCACGGGCTCTTCGAGAGCCACTTGAAGTGGCGGCTGGAGCAATACCCGGCCATGGCGATGAGACGCGGCGACTACTCCGATGCCGATCGGCTCACCGACGTCAGCGTGGACGCGATCGTCCAGCGATACCTGGACATGGGCCGGTTCCTGCGGAAGCTGTCCGTCGTCCCCTACGACGACCTGGATCGCACCGACAAGCTCAGCTACGACCTGTTTAAACGGCGGCTGAGCGTGTCCATCGAGGGCGAGCAGTACCGGGTTTTCCTCATGCCGATCGGCGGGCGGTCCGGAACCCACCAGGGCATCGCCCAGATGGCCGAGCAGGTGCGGTTCCGCGACGACGCCGACTACGCGAACTACCTGGCCCGTCTTGAACTCGTTCCGCGGCTCATCGATCAGACGATCACATTGATGAGGCTTGGCCTGGACGAAGGCCGCACCCCTCCGAGAGTGACCCTCGCCGGCGTGCCCGCGCAGTTCGAATCATTGCTGGAGCCCGATGGTGGCCTGGCGGCGCTGGCCGCGCCGATGCGGGACATGCCGCCCGACGTGACCGGGCCGCGGCAGCGCGAGCTGCGAGAACGGTTCGAGACCGTGTCGTTGCCCGCCGTCCGCGGTGCACTTCGACGGCTCGGTGACTACGTCGTCGACGAGTACCTGCCCGGCTGCCGGGAGTCGATCGCTGCGTTTGATCTGCCCGACGGGGAGGCGTACTACGCCTACCAGCTCCGCTCGATGACGACCACCGACAAGACGCCGGCGGAGATCCACGAGCTGGGCCTGTCCGAGGTCGCACGCATCCGTGCCGAAATGATGGAGGTCATCCGGTCCAGCGACTTCATGGACCGCTACCCCACGGGCGCCGCCGGCGCCGACGAGGAGCTCTTCGACGCATTCCTCCATTTTCTGCGCACCGATCCTCGTTTCTACCACCAGTCCGCCGAAGAACTCCTGACCGGCTACCGCGACATCTGCAAACGGGTGGATGGCTGGCTTCCGAAGCTCTTCGGAGCGCTGCCGCGTCTTCCCTACGGCGTCAGGCCGATCCCGGACTTCATGGCGCCGAGCCAGACCACCGCGTACTACCGGCGGGGCGACATACGCAATGCCGAGGCGGGGGTATTCTTCGCCAACACCTACGCGCTCGATCAGCGACCCCGTTACGAGATGATCCCGCTGGCGTTGCACGAGGCGGTCCCCGGGCATCACCTCCAGGTGGCGCTGGCGCAGGAACTCGACGACCTGCCCGATTTTCGCACCGAGTGGGGGTTTACCGCCTTTGGAGAGGGGTGGGCGCTCTACTCGGAGCGGCTGGGAATCGAGATGGGTTTCTACGACGACCCCTACGACGACTTCGGCCGGCTGTTGTACGAGATGTGGCGCGCGTGCCGGCTCGTGGTCGATACAGGGATCCATGCGTTCGGCTGGCCGCGGCAGCGTGCGATCGACTTCATGCTCACCAACTCGGCACTGTCGGAACTCAACATCGAGACCGAGGTCGATCGCTACATCAGCTGGCCGGGCCAGGCGTGCGCGTACAAGATCGGCGAATTGAAGATCCGCGAGCTGCGCAAGCGGGCCGAGCGCCGCCTCGGCGCGCGGTTCGACATCCGCGCGTTCCACGACGCCGTGCTCGGCGCCGGCTCGATACCGCTGACGGTGCTCGAGAAACGCGTGGACTTCTGGATCAATTCAATACTGTTCCGGAACTATGATTGACAGTCTCGTCGTTCGTGTGCTGACCGGCCTCGTCGCACTTTCGGCGACGGCGGTGGCGCCGGTGACACGGGCCGCGGCGCGCGCCGTAGTCATCGACGCGGCGGTCGCCCGAGGCGTCGAGGTCCTGCTCGCCGGCCAGGAGGGACCGGGCAACGACCAGTGGCCGTACGAAGGGGTCTATCGCGTCAATCAGGAGCTACCGATCGGGTACCGGGTGGGAGGGACGGCGATCGGCGGGCTGGCACTGTTGAGTGCGCCCGCTGACGGCGACCTCGCGCAGCGCGAAGAAGCACTCGCCCGGGCCGCCGCGTTCGTTGCCGGCAGCATCGAACATCCGCGGATGGCGCACCGGTTCGAGGCGACCTACGACGTGCGCGGCTGGGGCTACGTTTACGGACTGTCGTTCCTGCTGTCGCTGCACGCATCGGACCGGGTGCCCGACGGCCTCGCCGCCGGCAGCGAGACGGCGATCCGCTTCTTCATCGCGGGTCTCGAGGCCATCGCGATCCCTCTCACCGGCGGCTGGAACTACGCGCGCCGCGCCGGTTTCACGGAGCCCGGTCCCGCCGCCTCGTTCATGACGGCGCCGGCGCTGCAGGCGCTGTTCGAGGCGAAGCGGCAGGGCTACGAGGTGAACCCGGAGGTGGTCGGTCTCGGCCTCGACGCCCTGGAGCGGGCCCGATCGAGTACCGGGGCCTTCGCCTACAGCGGCACATCGCGCACGGGAGTGCGGAACATGGTGCCGGGTGCAGTCGGGCGCATGCCCGCCGCCGAGGTCACGCTGTACCTCGCCGGCCGGTCGGAGCTCTCGCACGTGCGCGGTGCGATCGACGCGTTCGTCGTGCACTGGCAGTGGCTCGAGCAGCGCCGGGCGAAGAAGGGGACGCATGCGGGGCGCTACAACATCGCCCCGTATTACTTCTACTTCGCGCACCACTACGCGGCCCAGGCGGTCGAACTCCTGCCCGATCCGCTTCGGCACGAGTACCGCCGGAGAATCCGCGACCTGCTGTTTCTCACGCGAGGTGACGACGGCACGTGGAACGACCGGGTCTTCCCGCGATCGGCAAGCTACGGCACGTCGATGGCGATCATCTCCCTGATGATGCCCGAATCCCCGCCGCTCGCCCGCTGGCAGGAGTAGCCGATGCTCCACGCGTTCATGGCGGTGGCGCTCGCGTAGTTGGCGACGGACATCTTCCGGCCTGCGTTCAGAAGCCGTTGACCACGAAGGGGTTGGTTGCCCGCTCGCGGCCGATCGTCGTCGCGGGGCCGTGGCCGGGGTGCAGCGCCAGGTCGTCGGGCAGGCTCATCATGACGTCGAGGATGGTTCTCCGGAACGCCTCGGGGTCCGAGGACGGGAAGTCGATCCGGCCGATGGAGCCGGCGAACAGCGTGTCGCCGACGATCGCCTGCCCGGAGGCATCGTGAATGAACAGGACGCCGCCCGGGCTGTGCCCCGGCGCGTGCACGACGCGCCACGGTTCACCGGCGAGATGAAGCGTGTCGCCGTCGTGCAGGAGACGATCCGGTTCGGTCACGCTGATCGGCATCCCCAGGACGGCCGAAAGGTTGAGCATCGGATCGCTGCAGAAGCCCGCCTCCGCCTCGTGGACGTAGATCGGCATCGGTCCGAGGCGGCCCAGGGCCCGGTCCACGCCGGCGATGTGGTCGGGGTGGGTGTGGGTGAGCAGCATCGCGGACGGCTCGAGGCCCCGCTGCTCGATCCAGTCCAGCATCTCGTCCGGATCGAACCCGCAATCCACGATCCACGCCTCGGAGCAGCCCGGATTCGAGACCACGAAGCAGTTGGTCTGGTACTCGCCAAGCACGAAAGTCTTGATTTCAGGTGTGCTCAAGAGGGCACCTACTCCGAACAGGAATCGGCCGCACGAGGGTAGCCGGGTTCCTGCCAGGCTGCCGAGTGGAATATTCTTGCGAGAAAAATCCGGTTCCTGCGCAGGATCGGCGCCAAAGCAGCATATAGACCGGTATGGAGTGTACAACTTTCGGTCGAGCGACCGTGGTGCTGCTCGCGGCGGCGTGCGTGCCGGCGAACATCGCGACGGCCGGCATCGGTGTCGTCTGCGGTGAGACCGGGAGCCCCTCGCACTGCCAGTTGCCGGATCAGGCAGGGCACGGTTCCAACAGCACCATCGGGGCCGTGAGCGATCTGGCGGCGGGCTTCGCCGTCGCCGAGCGGGTGACCAGTGACGTGACCGCCTCGATCAGCACGATCTGCTGGTGGGGCTTCTACCTGGACTTCGACGCATCGGCCGACTGCGGCGTGCCGGCGCCGGCCGACGCGTTCACGATCACGATCTTCGGCAATATTTTCGGCTGCCCCGGCAGTGAGCCCGACACCACACAGCAGGCGGGACCGTTCGCCGTCACGGTTGTGCGGGCCGCGACGGGCAACCTGATTCCCAGTTCCGCCGGCGACCTCGTGGAGTACGAATACACCGCGACGCTGCCGGCGCCGATCTCGCTGGGTCCAGGCCAGTGCGCGTGGATCCAGGTCCTCAACGATACGTCGGCCACACCTGAGCCGTGCGTCTGGGTCTGGAGTACCGCGCCGGGTGACGGCCTGTCCTGGCAGTCCGGCATGCCCATGGACTTTGACATGGCGTTGTGTGTCGAGTTCGACCTGGGCGATCCGGACAACTGCCAGACGGCGATCAATCCGGCGTGCGGAGAAGGGGCAGGCGCGTGCTGGCAGGTCAACGGTACGCCCGGTTGTGACGACGTGTGCTGCTGTACCGAGGTGTGCGAGCAGGACCCGCTGTGCTGCACAGTCGAGTGGACCCAGGCGTGCGCGGAGGTCGCGGCAATCGACCTCGGTTGCGCGCCACTGCTTCTGTGCGAGCCTCCGGGGCACTGCCAGGTCTTCTCCGACGTCAATGCCTTCAATTCCACGATCGGCTCGGTGCCCGCCGGTGACCAGTTCATCTCCGCGGACGACTTCACGCCGGCGGTAACCGGCTCGATCGACAGCGTCTGCTGGTACGGTGCGCTGGTCCCCCAGGACCCGGGCTCGGCCCCTCCCGACGACTTCACGGTGACGTACTACGCTGACGACGACGGGCTTCCCGGGTTGCCGATCGCGTCGTACTCCCAGTCGGCCGGGACGCTGGTCGGTCTTGAGGTGCTGGACAGCGGCTTCACACTCTCCGTCTTCACGATCTTCCGGTACACTGCGAGCCACGCCGGGGTGCCAGTCAGCGCCGGTGCCTGCTTCTGGATCGAGATCACCAACCGGGTCGGTCTCGACGGGAGTTCGTGGTTCTGGTCGTTGGCCGGGACGACTCCCACGCCGCCGCTGTTTGCAGGCAATGCCCAGTTGGCGGTGGACGGATCGCCACCTGATGGCTACGACGCCTCGGACCTCCTGCCGGCGGACTTGGCGTTCTGTCTGAACCTGGAGCTGACGGTGCCCTCGTGCGGACTCCGCACACTGTTCAACACCGGCCCGGAGCAGCCTGTCCTCGCCAACGGGTCCTCGAGTTTCCTCGGCTGGACATCGGGACGATTGTGCCACCCGAACTGCGCCGACGACAATTTCCCACAGCGCCGCACTGCCCAGGCGTTCACACTGCCGTCACCGGAACAGGGTTCCGGGGGCTGGCGGGTCCGGCAGATCTTTGTCGACGGCTTTACCCCCGCCGACTCGACCACCGAAGAGCTCAACTTCGAAATCTTCGCGCGCAAGGGGCTCGACCGGCCCCAGCCGGGCGACTCCGTCGCTGCGGGCGCCGTTGCGTTTCCCCAGTTCTCGCTCGATCATCCGCAAGGCGGATTCCAGGGATCGCTTCACGGGATGAGCGTGGACCTGACACTTCCGCCCGGCGACTACTGGCTGACGGTGTGGGCCTCCAACGACGATGAGCTGCCAGCGGTGTTCTCATGGTTCACCAACGCGCCGGACGGGATCAACAACACCTGCCCGGTCGCGGACTGTGTCGGTTCCGCCCCGTGCCCTGTGGACGCCGGCTCCGGTTGCGACCCGGACGATTGCGCGATCACCGGCGGTATCCCGATGATGTGGCGGGCGTGTCACTGGCCGCCGCTGCCCGACGGCTTCGGCTTCGGCTCCATCACCCTCCCCGCCCTGATCGACGTGGATCCGGTCAACGATCCGACACCGGACCCGGCGGACCTGCTCAACACGACCTTCATGATCCGCGGCACCCCGGCGCAGCCGGTGCAGCCGTGTCCGTTGGACTGCGCCGACGGCAACGGCACCGTTGACATCGTGGATTTCCTCGCACTGCTGGCCCAGTGGGGGCAGATCGGCGCGCCGTGCGACCTCGGCCTCGGCGCGCCGGGTGTCGGGATCGAGGAGTTCCTTGACCTGCTGGCCAACTGGGGACCGTGCCCATAACGGGGAAGCTGTTTCCCGGTGCCAGGGCGGCTACAGTATCGGATTCCAGAAGGAGTCTCGATGCTGATTCGCAGTGCCGGGAAGATGCCGGGTGAGCCCGTGGAGATGGACGGAGCCCGGTTCGTCACGATGCGGTTGATGGTCGGTCGGGCCGACGGCGCGGCCAACTTCGCGATGCGCCACTTCACGGTCGAGGCGGGCGGGCACACGCCGCGACACACCCACGACTGCGGAACCCCGACCCCCGGAAGCTGAATGCTCATGCGACGTACCTCGGGCGGCAGGACCCCTTTCATTCTCACAGGCGTGCTCTACGCGATTCCGCTGATCATCGCCGGTGCAATGGTGGTCTTCGGCGTCAAGGGCGGGCAGCAGGCGCTGTACGTCGGCGGCGGAATCGGGCTCGTCTTCGTCGCCGCGACCGCGCCGCTGGCGTTCCTGCTCGTCGGTCTCGGCGGTCGTTTCCGGGACTCGGCGTCGCTGCGCCGGGCGATCGAGGAGATCCGCGACAACTCCATGCTCTCGGACAACGCCAAGCGAGTCCTGTTCCGCGACCGTGAGCTGCACATGCTCCACGACGCCATCGAGGATGACATCGCCCGCTGCGACTACAACGCGGCGATCACGCTGTGTGACGAGATGGCCGCCCTCTTCGGCCAGCGGACGGAAGCGGAGGGGTATCGGTCCCGGATCGCCCGGAGCCGCGCGCAGCAGTACGAGTTGGAGGTGCAGGCGGCGCTTGACCAGTTCGAGGCGTCGCTGGCCGAGCACCACTGGGCGGAGGTCCACCAGCAGGCGGCGCGGATCCGCCGGCTCTACCCTGATTCGCACCTCGTCGGTGAGATGGATCAGCGGATCGAGCGCGCGCGCAGCCGGCACAGGAACGACCTGGAGCGCCGATTCCTGGAGGCGGCCGAGCAGGACGACCCGACGGCGGCCATGGGCCTGCTCAAGGAGCTCGACCATTACCTGTCGCGGGATGATGCGCAACGGCTCGCCGGTACGGCCGAGGAGGTCATCGTCCGCCATCGCGACAGTCTGAGCCGCCGGTTCCGCATCGCCGTCAACGAGCATCTCTGGGGCGAAGCGGCGCAGTTGGGCGAGGCGATCATCGTGGAGTTTCCCAACTCGAAGATGGCCACCGAGGTCGGTTCAATGATCGAGGTCTTGCGGTCGCGGGCCACCCAGGCGGCCGTGACGCCGCAGTAACTGGCGAGGTCGTGGTAGACTAACCGATCGACGACTGGAGAAGCTCTCCGATGGGTGGATGCATCACAGTGCGGCGCGGCGTCCCCGTTCTCCTGGCCGGCATCGGTCTCTTCGCGCCGGCGGGGGTCGTCGGCTGCGAGACGATGCGGCAGGACTTCGATGACTTCGGCCGCGGGCTGATGCCGGTGAGCCCCGAGCAGGCAAGCCTGTGGATGGTCGATCCCACCGATCCGGACAATCGCCGCAGGGGGACGGTGCTCATTTCGAATTCTCCGTTCGGTGGTCAGGACGTCTACGTCTCGTGGTACCGTGACAGTGTTCTTCAGGAGAACGATCCCCTGGTCAAGGCGGTCGCGATCTCGGCGCTCGGCCGACACGGCCGGCCCGACGATGCGTTGAGAATCGCGGTGAGCCTGGCGGACGATGACGCGTTCCAGGTCCGCTGGGAGGCGGCCAAGGCGCTGCAACGTCTGCACAACGCTGCGGTCGTCCCGGTGCTGATCGCCACGCTGCGGCTCGACGGGGAGGAATCGGACATCCGTGTCTCCGCCGCGATCGCACTGGGCCAGTATCCGCAGGACCGAGTCTTCCAGGCCCTGGTGGCCGCGTTCGATTCGCCGGACCTGAGCATTAACGAGGCGGCGCGACGGGCCCTCGAGACGCTCACCGGTACGGACCACGGCCTGGAGCCGGAACCGTGGCTCCTCTGGTACAAAGGCGTCAAGGACCCGTTCGCTTTTCAGCAGGAGTACCTGTACCCGACGTATCACCGCGAGGAGACGTTCCTGGAGAAGCTGGCGTTCTGGACGAAGAAGACCTACGAGCAACCGGCCCCTCCGGCCGGACTGGAGTCCTCGGAACGCCGGACCTATCAGGACACCGACGACCGGGCGGCAGATGAAACAGGCGGCTGAGACCACCCCGACGAACCGCGATCAGACCACGGCCGGGATGCCGATGCGGGCGTTGCGTTTCGACGGGACGGCGTTGCAACTGGTGACGGGCCATCCGAGGCCGCAGACGCAGCGCGGCGAGGCGCTGATCCGCCCGCGGCGAGCGGCGGTGAGCGGGATCGACGTCGAGTTGTGCCGCGGTCTGCTGGGCTTTCACGGCACGCTCGGTCACGAGTTCGTCGGCGTGGTCGAGGCGGTCGACGGTGACGATCGCACGGGGCTCGTTGGCAAGCGCGTCGTCGGGTCGGTCGCCGCGGTGTGCGGCCGGTGCGACATGTGCCTGGCCGGGTTGAGCAACCACTGCCGGCATGGCACGGTGCTCGGCATCCAGGGCCGCGACGGCTGCCTGGCGGATTGGCTGGTGCTGCCGGCGGGCAACCTGGAAGTCGTCCCCGATACGGTCGACGACGACCACGCCGTGTTCGTGCAAATGGTCGCCTCGGCGATCCAGGCGGCTCGCCAGCTCGCGATCGAGGGAAAGCCGTATATCACGGTGCTCGGCGACGGCCCGCTCGGCCTGGTCATGGTGCAGGTGATGGCCAGGCTCAACGCATCGGTCCGGCTCATCGGCCGATACTCGGAGAAGCTCGGGATGTGCGAGAAGTGGGGTATCAAGCACCGTCACGTCGACGACGTCGGTCGGCGGGCCGATCAGGACATCGTCGTGGACTGTACCGGCAGCGGCACAGGCCTGGAGATTGCCATGCAACTGGTGCGGCCGCGAGGGACGATCATTGTCAAGACGATGTACGCCCGGCACCCGGAGCGTTCCGCCCACGTTGACTATTGCCCGATCGTGATGAAGGAGATCACGCTGCTGGGCTCCCGGTCGGGTCCGATCCGCGAGGCGCTGTCCACGATCGCCGACGGCTCGATCGACGTGGTCAGCCTCATCGGGAAACGTATGACGCTCAACGACGGGCCGGCGATCCTGCAGACCGCGGCACGGCCCGGCATGTTGAAGGTCCTGGTGGATATATAGCCGTGCCCGGCGAGATCCGGTCGGGCAAGCTCGCCGGCCGTTCCATGTGGTCGGCGATCTGGATCCTGGCGTTCCCGGTGCTCGTCCAGCAGACCATGGCGGCGTGCGTCGGACTGGTGGACACGGTGTACGCGGGACGCCTGCCGGGGGCGATGGTCGTTCCGGCGCTGGACGCCATCGGCGTTGGGTCGTACATCACGTGGTTCATCGGGATCGCCATGACGGGCCTTGGAATCGGTGGCCAGGCGGTGATCGCCCGCGCCATGGGCGCCGGCGATCGCAACGAGAGCCATCGAGCCCTGGGTAACGCGATTCTTCTGAGCGTGCTGTGGGGCGCCGCGGTCGGGGTGGTGCTGTTCTTCGGCGCGGCGCCGGTCGCGTCGCTGTGCAGGCTTACCGGCGAGGCGGGCGACCTGCTGGTCGTCTACATCCGCATCATTGCCTACGCGATGCCTCCGGCCGGGATCATGATGGTCGGCGCGATGTGCCTGTACGGGGCGGGCGAGACCGTGCTGCCGTCGGTCATCGCGATCGCCGTGAACCTGGTCAACATCGTCGTGTCGTGGGTGCTCTCCGGCGTGGACCTGACGGTCGGGCACTGGACGATGATCAACCCGTTCTCCTTCGACATGCACCTGGCCGGGATCGCCTGGGGAACGTTCAGCAGTTACCTGCTCGGGGCCGCGTTGACGCTGTGGGTGCTCAAGCGCGGGGTCAAGGATCTGCGGTTGGACCGGCGCGACCTCGCCTTCGACCGCCGCATGACGATCCGGATCATCCGCATCGGCGGGCCCGGCTTCGCCGACAGCATCATGATGTGGTCAGCCAACCTGCTGGTCCTGCTGGTGATCGGCGTGGTGGCGTCGGCCGAAGCCGTCGGCGGCGTGCCCAGGCAGGGGCTCCAGGGTGCTCACCTCATCGCGATCCGATGGGAGGCATTCAGCTTCCTGCCCGGTTTTGCGATCGGGACCGCGGCCGGAGCGCTCGCCGGGCAGTATCTCGGCGCGGGCAATCCATCGATGGCCCGGCGCTCGATCCTCGCCTGCACCGGGATCGCGGTCGTCATCATGGGCGGCCTCGGCGTGGTGTTCATCTTCGGCGGCACGCTGCTCACGCGGATCATCAGTGTTCAGGAGGTCCACCTCGCCGAGACGCCGGCCCTTCTGCTCATCTGCGGCCTTGTCCAGGCCTTCTTCGCCGTCACGATGGTGATTCGCCAGGGATTGCGCGGCGTCGGCGACACGCGCTGGACGTTCCTGATCACGACCGTCGCGAGCTTCGGCATACGCCTGCCCGCGACGTGGCTACTGGCGGTGACGTTCGGCATGGGATTGCGCGGGGTCTGGCTGGCGATGTGCGGAGAGATCGTCCTCCGCGCCGGCCTGTTCGTGTGGCGGTTCTCTCACGGCGGGTGGATGAGGACCCGCGTGTAGTGGCCGCTACGCCCCGATCGCAAGACGATCGGCGAGCACCGACGGCAGGCCGGCCTTGAGCGTTGCCATCTGAGCAGCGTCGATGTCGTACATCGTGCGATGGACCGTGAACGTTCGATCGTTCATGTCCAGCACCGCGAAACTCGCACGGGGGTCGGCGTCGCGTGGCTGACCGACCGAACCGGGATTGCAGATGTGGCGGCGCTGCGGGCACAACTGCACGGGCACGCCGGAATCGGGTCTGGAGGCGAGGATGTCGGCGGGTGCCGGGTGGCCGTCGCCGGTGCCGTCGCCGGCGACGCGCGGTGCCTCGAACACGATCGGTATGTGGGTGTGCCCGAGCAGGCACATCGACTCGCTGAACGCCGGGAACGCTTCCAGGGCGGCGGCGGTGTCGTGGACGTAGTCCATCGGACCGTCCGCCGGGCTGCCGTGGATGCACACGACGTCTTCGTGTGGATGGGCCGTCTCCGCCAGCCGGCTCAGTGCGTCCAGGTGCAGCGGTCCCAGGACGCCGCGCGTCCACATGATCGCCTCGCGGGCCGGGCCGTTGAACTCGATCTCACGCTCCGGGTTGATGACGGCCTCGTCATGATTGCCGCGAATGATCGTCGAGCAGCACCGGATGACGAGATCGACGCACTTGTGAGGGAACGGGCCGTAGCCGACGATGTCGCCGAGGCAGACGACCTCGGTGATGAGCAGGCGGTCGATCTCCGCCAGCACGGCCTCGAGGGCGTGCAGGTTGCCGTGGATGTCCGAGATGATTGCGAATCGGTCCATGGTCATGCCGGAAGTAACGATGCGCGAGATACTCGTCTCTTGCAGCCGCACCGAGAATCGGCGGGACCGCATCGGTCGGGTTTGGCATGCCCCACCACAGAGGCCGGCCGCGGAACCCCGGCCCAATCTTCTATCGGGAAGGACCGGCGGTCGTTGTCAATGTTCCGGAAAGTTTTCCGTACGTACTTCTTGGGACGCTCCCGGCGTTCTTTCACTCGCCAAGGCCATATTAGGCGCCCCGTACGCTCCGGTGCATGTCCCACATGACGCTTTCGTTCCTGACGCCGCCGTAGCATCATGGGGCCGTCCCCTGTTCTCAGACTGGAGGTGCATTGTGAAGATCAAGGCATTGAAAGTTGCGGCAGGCGTCAGTGCGCCGTTGATCCTCGCCGGGTCGGTGCACGCCGGGTTCACGGGTATCACGACCACCTCGAAGCCGAACGCGTTCGGCCTCCTCGTCGTGAACGTCTACGCGAACTTCGACCGTCCGGGTACGGACGCCATGGTCGCGGTCGGCAAGACACCGGATTCCCCGCTGTTCATCCAGGTCGTCGGCGGCACCTTCTACAACCACGCCTTCGGTGGCGACCAGGCCCCGCACCACCATCTTCTCGAACTGTTTCCCAGCCTGGCCTACGACACCTTCGTGACGATCGGCATGAAGGTCGCGGGTCCGACCGAGGACGCGTCGGTATTCACAGGCACGTTCGGGGTCAGCACACTTCAGGACGCGGGGTGGGCGGTCACTCCGAACAGCCCGCAGGGCAACCCGTTCAACGCGGTCAACTCGTTTCCCGGCGACGGCCGCATTCTCATCGGGCAATTCGCGACCGCCGACGGCACGTCGATCCAGGGCACGATGCTGCTGCAGTTCACGAGCAACGGTGTTGCCGGCGTTCAGGCCGTAGTCGGCTTCAACAGCATTCCCGCTCCGGGAGCCCTCGCCATGATGGGATCGGCGGGCCTGGCGGGGCTCTTCGGTACTCGTCGGCGCCGCCGGCAGCCACGCGGGAACAGCTCACGCCGCCAGTGACATCGGCCACTCAGGCGTTGCCGGCTTCGACCTGCTCGGTGGGGGCGTCGGCCGGCGGTGTCTCGACAGGGTCGGCCTGCGGCGTCCGGGCCGGGCCGGACGGCGGGGTCTCCTCGGCGACCTGCTTCGACGCACCGCGCTGCTTGATCTTCTCGATCTTGGCCTTGTCAGGCGCCAGGATCATGGTGATCCGCCGGCCCATGAATCGTGGCGGCACCTCCAGCTTCGCAACGTCCTCCATCTGCTTGACGATGTCGGACATCCGTTTCTGGCCGCGTTCCTTGTGCATCATCTCGCGGCCGCGGAAGTTCTGCACGATCTGGACCTTGTGACCCTCCATCAGGAAGCGACGCGCCTGGTCCAGGCGAATGCTGATGTCGTGCGGGTCGATTTTCATCGATCGACCGAGGCGGACTTCCTTTAACTCGGTCGTCTTGCTCCTGGCCTTGGTCGCCTTGTCCTTCTTGGACTGTTCGTATTTCCACTTCCCGAAATCCATGATCCGGCACACCGGTGGGTCGGCGGTGGCGGCCACTTCGACGAGGTCGAGCCCCGCCTCGCGCGCCTGGCGCAGGGCAACGTCGGTCTCGACGACGCCGACCATTTCGTTGTTCTCATCGAGCAGTCGAACCGGGCTGACGCGAATGCGGTCGTTGACGCGCGGGCCGCGCGGGGTCCGTTCGTAGGGGCGGAAGAATCGTCGACGTCCGATGGGCAGGCTCCTCTTATCCGGCGCGGCGGGAGATCGTGATACCGACACCCGGCCGGGCGTGGCGGCTCAAGGACAATGGGGACTGGGTTGTGCTGTGGGGCTCGTCGGGCATGCGGTCAGGCATTCCCGGAGCGGGTCGGAGTGAGCGTAATGCGCATCAGTATCCAGACTCTCGTAAAGACATGGCCAGGGTCCGCCATGGGGCCCACGGCTCTTTCATCGGAGTACCCTACCTCCACATCGGGTGGCGGGCAAACTGTATTTCGTGCAATTCTCGACGAGCGGCCCGAGCATGCTCTACACCGTCGCGGCCTCGAAGTGCTCCGCGAGCAGCGTGTCCCGTCCGCGGGAGCTGACCTCGCCCGTGACGGAGTGCACGAAGGTCGCCAGGGGGAGCGCCCCAAGGTTGCGCTGGATGCCGCGGGCCCGCACGCTCACTTCATGTCGCTGCTGGTCGGTGGGTCCCACCACCAGCAGGTAGGGGATCTTGAGCGTGGACGCCACCCGGATCTTCGCCTGGATCCGCTCGCCGGATTCGTCGATCCCGGCCCGGAGACCCGCGTCGATGAGGGTACCCAGGACTTCCTTGCCGTACGCCGATGACTTCGCGCTGATCGGCAGGACGCGGACCTGCTCCGGCGCGAGCCAGGTCGGGAACGCACCGGCGAAGTGCTCGATGAGCAGTCCCACGAATCGCTCCATCGACCCGAACGGCGCGCGGTGAATCATGACCGGCCGGTGCGGCCGGTTGTCGGGGCCGATGTATTTCAGATCGAATCGTTCGGGCAGGTTGTAGTCGACCTGGATCGTCCCCAGCTGCCACTGGCGCCCGATGACGTCGCGGGCGAGGAAGTCGATCTTGGGCCCGTAGAACGCGGCCTCGCCTTGCTCCTCGTTGAATGGCACGCCGAGTGTCGCGGCGGCCTCGCGGCAGGCCTGCTCGGCCTTGGCCCAGTTCTCCGGCGGCCCGATGTATTTCGAATCGTCGGGATCGCGCAGACCGACGCGTACCTCGAAATCGGTGATCTCCAGCGTGCCGAAGATGGTCTTCACCAGCGAGAGGCAGCCCTGCAGCTCGTCGGCAAGTTGCTGTTCGGTGCAGAAGATATGCGCATCGTCCATGGTCATCCCGCGAACACGGGTCAGGCCGCTGATCTCGCCGGATTGCTCCCACCGGTAGACCGTCCCGAACTCCGCCAGCCGCACCGGCAGGTCGCGGTAGCTGTGGTGGTTGCTGTCAAAGATCTTGATGTGGTGCGGGCAGTTCATCGGCTTGAGCAGGTACCCGTCGAGGTCTCCTTCGAAAAGGCGGTTGGCAAGGTCCGCGCACCCGGCTCCCTCGTCGGCCAGCATCTGAATCTGTTCGGCGGAGATCAGCGGCGGGTACTGGCTCTCGCGGTAGTACGGAAAGTGTCCGCTGGTGCGGTACAGCTCGAGCTTGCCGATGTGCGGCGTGTAGACCATCCGGTACCCCTGCTTGATGAGCTCGGCGCGGATGAACTCCTCCAGTTCGCGGCGCACGATGGCACCGTTGGGCTTCCAGAGGATCAGCCCCGGCCCGACCGCGTCGTCGATGCAGAAGAGATCGAGCTGCCGGCCGAGCACGCGGTGGTCCCGCTTGCCGGCTTCCTCGATCTGGGCGAGATGCTCCTCGAGCAGTTGGCGGGTCGGAAATGCGGTCCCGTAGACGCGGGTGAGCCGGTCACTTGCGGCGTCGCCGTGCCAGTAGCTGGAGGCAAGGCTCATGACCTTGAAGGCCGCGATGCGGCCGGTGCTTGGGACGTGCGGGCCGGCGCAGAGGTCCTCCCAGTCCCGTCCGACCACGCCGGTGACGTACCAGGAAAGGCACGTTGCGCCGTCGGCGACTGCTCTCTCGGCGTTGTCGAGCTTGTACTTGCTGCCCTCGGCGCGGAGCTTGGCCATGCCTTCGTCGATCGAGAGTTCGCAACGGGTGAAGGGGCGATCCTCGGCGATGATCTCGGTCATGTGCCTCTCGAAGGCCTCGAAGTCGTCGGTCGACAACGGTCGCCCCGGCGGCACGGACATGTCGTAGTAGAAACCCGTCTCGAGCGCGGGGCCGTACACGAGTTCGATTCCCGGTACGACACGCTGGATCGCCTCGGCCAGGACATGGGCGCAGCTGTGCCGGATCAGCCGCAGAGCGTCCTGGTTGGGGCGGCCCTTGCGATCCGTCGGCGTCACGATCGAGATCGCCGCATCGCTTGTGATGGAGGCGGTGAGGTCGCTGAGCGTGCCGTCGATCCGGGCGCCCAGGGCGTCGGCGGCCAGCCTCGGTCCGATGTCGGCAGCGACCGCGCCGGCGGTGACCGGGCTGTCATACGATCGGACGCTTCCGTCGGGCAGCGTGATGCGGGGCATGGTCAGGTATCCCTCGATGGGTTGTAGAGCATAGGCAACTATCGTGTAGACTCCTGACCCGACTTGATTGCGAGGGAGGCACCCGTTGATCTGTCCGTACTGCCGGCAGGACCACGACCGAGTCATCGACAGCCGGGCCACCGAGGGCGGCCTGGTGATTCGCCGGCGACGCGCCTGCCTGGACTGTTCAAAGCGCTACACGACCTACGAGCGTGTCGAGAAGACGTCCCGCCTGGTGGTGGTCAAGAAGGACGGCAGCCGGGTGCCCTTCAACCTCCGCAACGTGCTCCACGGATTGCAGGCCGCCTGCGGCAAGCGGCCCATTCCCGAGGACGTCAAGCAGCAGCTGGCTGAGGCGGTTGACGACGATCTGCACCGCGAGTTCGACCGCGAGGTGCCGAGTTCAGAGATCGGCCTTCGCGTCGCCGCCAGGCTGCGCGAGATCGACGAGATCGCCTACATCCGCTACGCCAGCGAGTATTACAGGTTCGGCACGCTGGATGAGTTCGTCGAGGAACTCAGCCAGTTGAAGGCCCGGCCCAGGAACATGCCGAACCAGCAGGGGTTGTTCGACGGGTGAGAAAAAAAGAGACCGGGAGTCATTTCTTCGCCAGCGCCCCCCGCGTGTCATCCTGAAGAAACAGGATCCGACCGCACGCGGCGCACACCACCAGCGTGTCGCCCCGGCCCATCAGGGCGGTCACCGCCTCGAACGGCAGGTTCAGGTTGCATGAACCGCACACGTACTCCCGGCGGCGGCGATCGATCTCTTCGACCGGCGTCACCGCCTCGCCGTCATACGCCTCGGCAAGGTCATCGAAGAGCTTGAGATCGGTTCCCGGTATGCAGCCCGCCGCGGTGGTGCGCTGCTGTTCCAACTCCGCCAGCCGTGTGCCGACTTCCTCGTGCCGCTGCTTCAACTTGGCTTTGGCAATCGCCCGTACCTTGGTACGCTCGGCTGTCTCCCCGGCGAGCGTTTCCAGTTGCCGGCCGCATTCCTCGACCGTCTCCATTTCCTGGAGGGTGCGGTCCTCCAGTTCCGACCGCGACAGCTTGACGGTATTCAACTCGGTGAGGACGGCCGTGTACTGCTTGTTCGTGGTGGCGACGTTCAGTTCGCCGCGGAGCTTTTCCAGGCGCTCGTCGATGACGGCGACCTCGCCCTCCAGGTTACCAATGGTGGCCTGGAGGTGGCGTCGCCGCAGTTGGACCTCGTCGTGCTGCTGGCCCAGTTCCTGCAAGGTCAGGTCCTGGGTGTCGAGATAGCGGCTTGCCGAATCGAGCCGCCTGCGCAGACCTCGGACCTGGGAATCGATGCGGAACAGGCTGAGCAGGTCGGTGGTCAGTGTCATGTCGTGTCTTTGCCCACGGGCGGCGGTCACGGAACCTGCAAGTGTACCCACCTGCGGACGCTCAGGCGAAGCGCCGCCCGCAGCGTCATGCCGGCAGGATGGTCAGGGTCCACCACGCCACCGGGGCAACCAGCAGCGGTGAGTCGAGCAGGTCCAGCACGCCGCCGAGACCGGGGAGCATCGCCGAGGAGTCCTTCAGCCCGGCACCACGCTTGAACAGGCTCATGGTGAGATCGCCGAGCTGCCCGACGACGCCGAAGAGCGCGCCGCACACGGCCCCGATCCACGGCGCAACGTGGTCGATCGGATCCAGCAGCCGGCTGGCGAACGAGAACGCGACGCCCGTCACCACGGCGGTCGCGATGCCGCCGGCAAGCCCCTCCCACGTCTTGCCTGGGCTCAGCCACGGGATCATCCGGTGCCGGCCGATCGCGCGCCCGGTGAAATACGCCCCGGTGTCGCACGCCTTGGTGACGAAGATGACACCCACGACGATCCACGCGGAGTGCTCCCGCCGCAGCGCCAACAGGAGGCCCAGCATGAAACCCAGGTACACCATGGCGAACATCACCGCGCCCGCCGCGGCGATCACCCCGGCGACGTTCTGCCGGCGGCTGAATGTCAGGATGGCGATCACGAACACCACGATCATGCTCGTCGTGACGAGGGCGATCGTGGTCGTCGTCTCCGTGCCGGGTGATGTGCTGGTCTGCGTCGGGATGCTGTAGCAGAGCACGAGCCCGACCACCGTGGCGAGCGTCGTCAACCACGTCCGGGTCATGATGCCGTTGGTCCGGAAGATCGCTGTGAGTTCGCGTGCACACAGCGGCGCCAGCCCCAGCGCCACCAGGAACAGGACGATTCCCCGCGGCGGGTGTTCCTTGCCGCGAAAGAGATCCTGGAAAAAACCGGCCGGTAACGCGATCGTGTCCACCCAGTCGTCGAGCACGACCACCGCCAGCAGCGTGGCGATCAGGATCGGTCCGGTGATGAGTCGTTTCCGCAGCACGGGCGGGGGCGGGTCAGGAGCCAGGCGGGTCCGTCCACTGAATATCGGCATCCCCGCCCTCGGCGGCAAACCAGTCCCACAGTTCGGCGGGCCGCCGCGGCGGCACCACGGCATACGGTTCGCCGGGGCTGCGGGTGCTTGACCACGGCCAGTTGCCCAGCAGCATGTCAACGGGGGCCCACAGCAGCATCGCGGCCGCATGCACAGGGGCGGTCACGCCGTCGGCGAAATCCTGCCCGGCATCGACGGGGTCCACGATGCTGTCGGCAGCAGTGGGGTAGGCGGGGTTCCACGGCTCGCGGTCCTGCTCCCACCGGAAATTCTTCGCATAGGTCGGGTAGTGGGCCACCTGGTGCGTCGGCACGTTTATGGTCACGAGGTCCCAGCCGCGACGATCAATCCCGCGCAGCAGCGAGGGCCGCCCGGTGAGTTCGGTGGTGCCGCCGGCGGGCACGAGTGCGGGAAGCGGTTCCGTCCCGACCAGGTCGATGGGCTCGTTGAAGGGCCTGGCACAACCGGATGCCATGGTCGAACTTACGATGATGATCATGGCGGCGGCGGCACGCGGACGGTTGGTGAATCTTCTCGGACAGGTCACGGTCCATGCTCCCGATCGAACGATTCATCGAGTGACGACTGCGGCAGCCCCTCGCGGTCAAGTACGGTCGAGATGATATCAGTATCGAAACCTCGCCGTGCGAGGGCAGCCCCGACCCGGCGCCTGGTTGCCTCGGCGGACCGGACCGCTCCGCCGGCCAGGATTCCCCGGACCATGCCGGTGGCGGCCGCGACCGGGTCCGTCTCGGCGAGGACCTCGGTGGCGACGCGCCGGGCGATCTCCGGCGGCACCCGGCGAGCCAGGAGTTTCTGTTCGATCAAGGTCGCTGATGCCGGCTTCTTCTTTACGACCGCTGCCGCCACAGCGAGGGCATACGCTTCGTCGTCGAGCAGCCCGCATGCGGCGAGCCGCTCGATCACGAGGTCCGCGAGGTCCCGATCGTGTCCCTTGGAGACCAGTTTCTCGGCAAGCTCACCGCGCGAGTAGCCGCGACGGTCCAGCAGGCGAAGGGCGTGTTCCCTGATCGGGTCGGTCTCGGCGTCCATCGTGGCTGATGGTACCTTCTCGGCATGGCGAGCCGGCCGTATGTCGTCTGCGCGCGTGGGGCGGGTGTCATGGTGGCCATGATGGCCGCCGCCGTCGGATGCGCCGCCGCGCCCGCCCCGGTCTTGAGTCGTCCCGCGGCGGGCCTCGTCGTCACCGGGCACACCGGCGGCACACACTACCGGACCAGGATCATCGGCGGGTTCTGGTACCAGACATTCGGTACGACGCTGCTGGTGATCGATCCGCGTTCCGCCGAGGTGATCTCATCTTTGCCGCTGGCCCCCGTCGGCGCGAGCGGCCCGGCCACGGACATGGTGGCGACGGGCGACCGGCTGTTCGTGCTGTTGCGCGCAACGGAGGTGATCGCCTTGACGACGGCCGATCCGGCCCATCCGCGGATCGTGGATCGCGTCGGCGCCGAGGAACTCGGTGTCGAGCCGGTGTCGCTCAGCCTGGTCCGCGACGAGTTGTACGTCTCGGGCGCCGGCGGCGTGGTCCGCTGGTCCGACCGGGCGAGGTACCTGGACGGGATGGAGTGCAGGACAGTGGTCGAGTGCGACCTCGGCCTGGTCGCCTGTGTCGGCCGGCGCGTGTACCGGCTGCTCGATACAGCCTACGTCGGCTCGGCCGGCGAGCTGTACGCCTGGGGTGATGGTGCCGGGCCCGCTGCGCCGCTCGTATTCGTTCGCGCCGGGCCGGACACGACCTCGGTGGGCCTGATGACAGGCGCGATACGAGAGGTCAGCACGCGGCTGGCCACGGTGACGGTTGCCGGACCCGTACGGCGGGCCCGCATCGTTGACGGCCGGCTCTGGGTCGTCTCCGACCAGCGTATCGCCGCCTATCCGATCAGTGGCGAGCGCCTGCTCGACCCGGTGGTCTATGAGATCGCCGGTGTCCGCGATCTGGCATTCATCGACGGCAGTACCGGCCGCGCTGCCGTCGCGGGGGTCTTCGGCCGGGCGATTCTGCGCTTCGGCCTCGACGGAACCGTTCGCACCGAGAGCGAGCATCGCGAAGCTGCCGGCCTGGTTCGGGCGCACTGTGACGGCCGCTACGTCGTGGCGAGCGGACCGTTCGGCTCGTGGCAATATGACACGACGGGTACGGGCTCGATCCGGCCCCGGATGCTCGACGGGGCGACGACGGGACCGGCCGTCACGGCGACGGAACCGGCCGCCGCGGCGACTCTTTCCGGGAGCGCCTCGATCAGCGCCGACGGCCGGTCGGTGAGACTGCCCGGCGGCGAGCAGTACACGGAACCGGGCTCGCCGACGGTGACGTGTCTGACCGCCGTCGAGGGTGAGCTCTGGGTCGGACACGACTCCGGCATCACGGTGCTGGGCATGGACGGCATGGTCCTGGGCAGGTTGCGGCTGGACGGGCCCGTCCGGTTCATCTTCCCGCTTTCAGGCGGCGGTGCGGCGTGGGTCAGTGAGGGGGGCGGGTTCGGCTCGGCCCGGAGAACACTTCCGGCCGATGAGTGAACGAGCGCGGCAGACCGAGCGTACGATCAGTCGATGCCCACGCCGAGTCCACTCCGAACGGCCCGGGAGAGCCGGCAGCACATAAAGAACATTGCGGCGCACTGGGCCCTGGTCGGCTCGGTTGTGCTCCTGCCGCTGACGCTGCTTCCATTTATCGGATGGCGGTATCCGTTGGAATTACTGTCACACTTCCAGGCGCAGTACTTCCTGGCGGCGCTGGCGTGCGCGGCATTGCTCGCACTGCTGCGCCGGTGGCGGTGGTTTGCGGTCTCGCTGGGGAGCCTCCTGCTGGCCGCGAGCACGGTCCTGCCGTACGCGGGGGCGGGACGGGCCGCGCACGCCGACGCCGTCATGCCCGCCGAGCGGACGGTGCGACTGCTGATGGCGAACGTCCTGCTCGGCAATCGCTCCCACGGCCGCGTGCTGCACCTCGTCGAGGAGGCCGACGCCGACGTGCTCGTCTTCCAGGAGGTCAACGAGCGCTGGAGGGCGGCGCTGGCGCCGATCACCGGCAGATACCCGTACATCGCGGGCACTCCGCGCGAGGACGCCTTCGGCACGCTCGTGTACAGCCGCTTGCCGATCGAGGAAGTCGACGTGGTGGTGCTCGGCAAGGCGGGCCGGTCGACGGTCTGCCTGCGGGTCATCGTCGATGGTGCGCCGCTGACCATCGTATGCACGCACCCGAAGCCGCCGCACCTGCCGACAGCCTTCACGCTTCGCAATGACCAACTCGAACAGGTCGCGGACCTCGTCGGCCGCCTGCCGCGACCGCTGGTGCTGGCCGGCGACCTCAACACCACGATGTGGTCGCCGTGGTTCCGGCGATTGACAGAGCAGACCGCGTTGAGAAGCGTGCGTCGCGGTTTCGGCGTTCTCGCGAGCTGGCCCGCGGCCCTGCCGGGATTCCTGCGAATCCCCATCGACCACGTTCTGGTCAGCGATGACGTCTCCGTGACCGGGTGCCGCCTCGGCGCCCCGACAGGCTCCGACCACCTGCCCCTGATCGTCGACCTGGTGTTGCCGCCGGCGGACGACGTCTAACCACGGCCGAACTCGCTCCGCGAGTTCAACCGTGCCACACAGATTGCGCTGCGAACGTACAGGGACGCATCTGCGAATCCGAGTGTGGCACGGTTGAGCGAGTCCGCCTCCGGCGGACTCGCTCGGCCGTGGAGCGACGCACGAAGACACGGCAGAGCAAGCTCTACCGTGCCACCCTCGATGTCTTGGCGTTCGAGCAGTACCTGCGACAAATGGTGTCCCGGGCGCACTCGCCGCCACGTGCCTTGCATACCCGGCGACCGTGCCGGATGAGCAGGTGGCTGAGCATGGTCCACTCGTCGCGGGGGAACAGCGCCATCAGGTCACGCTCGATCTTGACGGGGTTGGTGTGGCCGGTGAGGTCGAACCGCTGCGAGAGCCGCATGACGTGTGTGTCCACGACGACGCCCTCGTTGATCGCGTAGGCGTTGCCGAGCACGACGTTGGCCGTCTTGCGGGCGACGCCGCGGAGCGCGAGCAGGTCCTGCATCGTGTCGGGTACCGTGCCGCCGAAATCCCTTTCGATCGTCTTCATCGACTCGTGGATTGCCCGTGCCTTCATGCGAAAGAATCCCAGCGACTTGACGTACGGCTCGATCGAGCGCGGCGTGGCCGCCGCGTAGTCGGCGGGCTTGGGAAACTTCGCGAAGAGCTTCGGCGTCGCCTTGTTGACGCCGACGTCGGTCGTCTGCGCGGAGAGGATCGTCGCGATCAGCAGTTCGTGGGGCGACGCGTAGTCCAGCTCGCAGTGGGCGTCCGGGTACTGTGCGTACAGCGCCTTGAGGATTCGCCGGGCGCGGGCCTTTGCCGCCGGGGCCGGGGCCGGGGCCGGGGTCGGGGTCATGGGCGCGGTCCGGGTGCGGGGCCGAGCGCCGTCGCCG
Source organism: Planctomycetota bacterium (assembly GCA_022562915.1). Taxonomy (GTDB): domain Bacteria; phylum Planctomycetota; class Phycisphaerae; order Phycisphaerales; family SM1A02; genus JADFOJ01. Next base: position 55,322 of record JADFOJ010000005.1, read on the forward strand.
AGGCCGCCAGGCCCACCAGCACGAGCACCAAGTTAACCTCCAGAATGTGTCGCGCCGTCGCGTGTCCCGCCCGGAAAAGCTCCCGGTGCCGTTGCGCTGCATCGAGGTCGGCGACCTCGGCCGCCTGCCAGAACAGGCGAAGCTCGCCGTTGAGCGTCGGCGCCAGCAGCAGGGCGTACCAGGCGAACAGCGCCGCGGCCAGGAGAAGGCACGCGGCGCGGACGACGTTCGCCGGCCGGCGGGCGCGGACGCCGAAGACCGTCAACTGAAGCACCAGCGTGATGACGACCAGTGGGATCGCGATGAACTGAACAACGTCCACCGCGAAGAAGACGTCCGCCATGACCAGCCCGGCCGCGATGGTGCCGTGCTCCTCGGCGGGATATCCCTGGAACCGATCGAGTGAGAGCGACATGCCCGGCAGCTTCCCGAAGACCATCGACGCGGAGATCGCGGCCGTCACCAGCCCGCTCAGCCAGACTGCAAGGCCCAGCCAGTAGGCAACCAGGCACAGCCGCAGGGGCATGGTCACGAAGCATCGCCCTCCGGGAGTACGGGCGTCCCCTCGGACCAGGTCGTACCGTCGGTCCACAGCTCTTGCTTCCAGATCGGCGCGGTCGCCTTGAGCCGGTCGATGAGAAAGCGGCACGCCTCGAACGCCTTGGCGCGATGACCGCAGACGACCTGCACCAGGACGCTCGCCGCGCCGACCGGAACCTCCCCGACGGCGTGGTGGATGCGGACCACCTGGCACTGGAACTTCTCGGCCGCATGCTCGGCAAGCTCGTCGAGGGTGCGGCGTGCCAGGGGCACGTACGCGTGGTAGCTGAGCCGGGCGAGGGTGCCGTGGCGGGGATGCACGTCGCCGCGAGTCCGGCCCAGGAACACGCACTCGGCGCCTGCCCGCGGCGGGAACGGTTCGATGGTGACCACCTCGACTGGATGCTCGAGGATCCTGACATCGATGGTGCACGGGTCCGGCATCGGTGGCATCGTACCGCCAGTGCGTCCGGGCTTGGCTTTTCGACCGTGTCCACCATAGGGTGGACCCATGCAGGGCCCGTCCACGACAACACCTGAAGACTGTCTCGCCCCGACCCTTGCGGCCCTCGGTGACCGTCCGCGGACCGCCATCGACCGGCTGGCGGGTCTGGGCTTCCGGGCCGTACAGCTCTCGGCATCACAGCCGGGGCTGCGGCCACGAGAGCTGGACCGTTCCGGGCGGCGCGACCTGAAGACCAAGCTCTCACGACTGGCAATGGCGCCGGCCGGCCTGGACCTGTGGCTGCCCGAAGCGCACCTTCGCGACCCGGCCCGCGCCGATCGCGCCATTGCCACCATCCAGGCCGCGGTGGAGCTTGCGGCGGACCTGGGGCGGGTCGCAATGAGTCTCATGCTGCCCGCGCGCGAGGATGCAGTGAGCCCGATCACGGCCATTCTCGACGCCGTCGTCGAGAAGGCCCTGCGGTTCGGTGTCCCGCTGGCGGACTGCGCCGTACCGCCATCGGACCGCGCCGAGGTCGGCGTCGGCATCGACCCGGCGTTCTGGATGAGCCACGGGCGCAATCCCGTCGAGGCCGTGAGAGTGCACGCCGACCGCCTCCGCTCGGTACGCCTCAGTGATCTGGCGTCGACGGGCGAGCGGATGCCGGCGGGCTCCGCCGAAGAAGGCCGCCTCGATCTTCCGGAGTATCGCGCCGCGCTGCAGGCGCAGGGATATGACGGTCCGGTGGTCGTCGACTTGCGAGGTCGCGGCGATCCCTGGGGCGATCTGGAACAGGTCGAGCGTGCCTGGGGCCTCGCGGGGCTCGTCTAGCAGCCCGAATGACTTCTTCAACGGGCTGCTACGCGCGATGCCACACCAGGTGCGCAAGCTCCGGGGCGATGAGCTCTTTCATCGCCGTCTCGACGGCGTCGGTCGAGCCGGGCATGGCAAAGACGAACGTGTCGCAACTCGAACCCTGCTCACGGCACGCCAGGCCTGCCACGGCGCGGCTGAGCATCGCCGCGGCGCCGATCCGGCGGTGGCTCAGCATGCGAAACAGTTCCCCGAACCCCTCGATCTCGACCGTGATCAACCTGCGCACCACCTCGATCGACGTGTCGCGCCGCGCGAGGCCCGTGCCGCCGGTGGTCAGGACGACCTGGGTGCGGTCATCGGCGATCCAGCTCGCCAGCCTGGCCTCGATGGTGCCGGCGTCGTCGCGGACGATCGCACGATCAACGACCCTGTGTCCGTGCTCGGCCAGCAGCCTCTCGATGAGAGGACCGCTCAGGTCCGACTGCTCCGTCCGCGTGTCCGAGATGGTCAGCACGGCGCAGCGGACCGGGTCGCGGCTGGTTGCCTCGGTGGCGCGGCGACGGTGCTCCCGGCTCGATGAACCCATGGCCGCCTCACCGTAGCACCTCCGGTACTACCATGCCTCCAGTGCAAGTGATCGCACACGGCATCGACCTGGTGGAGATCGCGCGGATCGAGGCGATGCTCGACGAGCATGGACCTCAGTTCGCCGGCCGCTGCTTCACCGAGAAGGAGCAGGCCTACGCCGATGCCGCGCCCCGCATGAGGGCCCAGCGGTACGCCGCGCGGTTCGCCTGCAAGGAAGCGGTGCTCAAGGCCCTGGGCATCGGCTGGCGGGACGGGATCAGTTGGCGTGACATCGAAGTCCTGCGGGAACCGTCCGGGCAGCCGAAGGTGGCGCTTACGGGCCGTTGCGCCGAACTGGCCGAGGACATGGGAATCGTCCGTTGGCAGGTCAGCCTCAGCCACACACCCACCAGTGCCGTCGCCAGTGTCATCGCGGGTCGTTAGACCTTTCGTGAAGCTCCAGGGAAAGCTAGCATCCGATCATGGCCAGGAAGCGGTCGAAGAAACCCCTCTACGAACTTATGCTCAGCTCGCGGGTCGGCGTCGCCGGGGGCCCGAAGAAGACGATCCGCGAGTCCCCGACCAAGTTGTCGGGGCCGGGTCGGGCGATCCGATTGCCGGTGGGTTATGTCTGGCTGGGTGCCGCTGGTGCGGTCCTCGTCGTGGTGGCCGCCTTCTCGACCGGCTACCTGCGTGGGCACAGGGAGGCGACCACGACGTTGGAGCGACAGTGGCTCCAGACACATCAGCAGTCGATGCCGGTGCCTCCGCCGGAGATCGCCCCCGGCGTGCCGGGCGCAACCATCCCGCCGGCGGCGGCTCCGGACGGAAACGACATCGTCGCAGCGGCGGTCGTTGGCAGAGCCGTGCGATCCGACGCCGAGGCGCCGATCCAGTCCGATCCCCGTGTGAAAGGGATGAACTACTTCGTCCTGATCCACACCCGCCTCGAAAACGCGATCAGGCTGGCCCGGTTCTGCAGGGACCTCGGTGTGGACGCGTACGTGGTACCTGCCAAGAATGTCTCCCTGTATCACATGGTCATCGTCCTGCCGGGATACGCGAGGGGCGAGCGCTCGGTCGAGCCGGTGCGGTTCCTGGAGCAGCGGATCGCGGAAGTCGTCCGGAAATGGAGACTCCAGGTCAACTCCCGCGACGACCTGGCGTACTACCCCCAGCGATTTGATGGCTAGACTGACCGTAGACGTCCGATCAGCGATGGCGAATGAATTCGCCGTCGCGTACCAGAGCGAGTGTCGGCCGAAGGCCGAATGGAGCGCTCAACTGGAGAACCATCGCTCATGAGCCTTCACAGAAGTCTGAAAGTCACCGCCGGAGCACTCAACCAGCACCGCAACGTCCTCACGCGGGCGGAGCGAATCGAGAAGCTTACCGAGCAGGATCGCTTCCGCCCCGGTGACGATTCGCCGCTGGGGTTGGTCAAGGTCGCCAATCGTGCCGTCGCGAAGAAGAAGAAGGCCGCGAAGACCCAGGACGACGCCGCGACCGACGAGAAGACCGCCACCACCGAATGACGACGTGCCGGATCGACTTCGACGAGTTGATCAGCGCCCGAAGCCTGGCCATCGATGTCTCCGGAATCCGGCGTGTCTTCGAGCTTGGCGCCAGGCTCGAGAACCCGATCAACCTGTCGATCGGCCAGCCGGACTTCCCGGTGCCCGAAGTGCTCAAGGACGCCGCGGTGGACGCGATCCGCGCGGACCGCAACGGCTACACCCTGACACAGGGCATCGACGAACTGCGCGCCTCGATAACGGCTCACCTCAAGGACGACGTCGGATGGGTGGTGCCGTCGGACGACCTCGGCCTGATCGTCACGTCAGGCACGAGTGGCGGACTGCTGCTGGTGCTCATGGCGACGCTCAACCCGGGCGACGAGGTGATCGTGCCCGATCCCTACTTCGTGGTGTACCCGGCGCTGACCGGCTTGACCGGCGGCAGGACGGTCTACTGCGACACCTACCCGGACTTTCGCTTGACCGCCGAGCGCGTCGAGCCGTTGATCACGGACCGCACCAAGCTCCTGCTGCTGAATTCACCGAGCAACCCGAGCGGGATCGTTCTGCACGGCGACGAGTTGCGGGATCTCGTGGATCTGTGCGAGGCGCGCGGCGTGCTCATCGTCTCCGACGAGATCTACGACGAGTTCACCTACGCCGACAGTCGCCAGGACGGGCGATGCCCCAGCCCCGCCCGTTTTACCGACCGGATGCTTCTCGTCCGGGGGTTCGGCAAGACCTACGGGTGTACCGGGTGGAGGTTGGGTTACGCGGCAGGCCCGCGCCCGTTGATCGAGCAGATGGCGAAGCTGCAGCAGTACACGTTCGTCTGTGCGCCCTCGATTGGCCAGGCCGCCGTGGTCGGCGCCTTCGGCGTAGACATGAGCCCACTGGTCCGGGCCTACCAGGGCAAGCGCGACAGGGTGCTGGCGAGCCTCGGCAAGGTCACGGAGGTGCAACACCCCGGCGGCGCGTTCTACGCGTTCGTCAGGGTCCCCCGGGACGTGGCCGGCTCCGCGACCGAGTTCGTCGAGCGGGCGACCGAGCGGAACGTCCTGGTCATTCCCGGCAACGTCTTCAGCAGGCGTGACACCCACTTCCGGTTGAGCTACGCGGCGCCGGATGAGATGCTTGACGAGGGCCTGGAGATCCTTGCCGAGCTTCTCTCCGGACGGCAATAATCGCCGCCCGTCGACAAATCAGATCACAAATCGAACGGAAAGCGGTTGCCGAGGCCGGATTTGTTCGTCATAGTGATAGGGACAGACCGGTTGATATGACGCAGCCTCAGTCTGTCAAAGGATTTACGTACATGCCATCCACCCGCCGCCGACGAGGACCCGGTCCTCTCGGCGGTTTTTTCGCGGCGCGGAGCACGCGCGCGGAACACAAGTTAACCACACTGCCGGCTTGACCCGATGCACCGAGAATCCCTGGCTTCCCGCCGTTCGCCAGACCTGTGTATTCAGTCGTCGGACGGTTCGTCAGGCGTGCCGCCAGGAACCTGGCTGTCATCGCCTTCCTGGAAGCTGCCGTCTGCCGGTCCCGGTGGCGGACGCGGCGCCCTGGTCTTCGGTCGCTGGCCTTCCTGGATATCGAGATCGGCGGCCGTGGTGGCCCCCTCGTCTTCGCAGCCCGGCATCACTATGGCGACCGCCAGCACGACGATCAGAAGCATCAAGAATCGAATCATGAGGTTAATCCTTCCCGCGTAGGGTGCGACCTGACACCGCCAACGACACTATAGCCGATTCCGGGCGGCGTCGCGCCTCAGTCAGCCATACGGCGGTTGTCACGGTTCCCGGGAGACCCGATCCCCTGGCTCCGTCCGGCAGCAAAAACCCCGTTGAAGCAAGAGCGACAACGGGGCGGAGGGGAGAAAGATGTCTGTGATCGGCCGTCCCTGTTCATACTCGGACCGGAACCCGGCGGATCGACACTTTTTGATCTTTTTCGGACGTTCCGTGGCCTTATACAGAAGCGTCAAATGCGTGGGCACCGCCGCTGAGAACCTGCTGAAAGGCACCCGCGAGGCTGTCGGACTGGGCGGCCGGGTGATGCCGTCGACCGATCAGCTCTCGTGCCGTCCCGATCAACCGCGAGGAGAGTTCCGGATCGGTGAGGATCATCTTGAGCTTCTCAGCCCAGTCCTCCGGTGAGTCATGATCGACGATCAGGGCGGTCTGGTCGTGAACCAGTACGTCCACGTACGGGTCGTCGGCGGCCACGACCGGCATCCCGACGGCCATCGCTTCCAGCACGATCGTTCGGATGTGGCCAAGCCGCTCCGGTACCACCAGCACGTCACAGCCGGTCAGCAGCGGCCGGTGCAACGCGGCGTCCACGATCGTCGAGACATGGCCCAGCAGGTCCAGCCGCCGTGCCTGGCGCCATATCTCGTGCTCGCACGGCCCGCGGAGTTCCAGGAAAGCCTGGATCTGCGGCAGGTCCGAGGTGAGGCGGCTCAGCCCGGTCAGCAGGGCCCGATAACCGGGAAGGTCTCGACCGCTTCCAATGATCGCCAGGCACATCGACGCCTCCGGGTCGGCCAGGATCTTTCGAGGCTGCGGGGGCATCCGGACGCCCATCGGCACGACGCTGACCAGGCCCGGCTCCACCCGATCGCGGAGGGCGTCGGCGAGCGGTTCCGTGGCGGCGATGTACGCCGCCACCCGCGCCGCGGCTCGGCCCGGCGGGACTCGCTTCAGCAGGTCCGCGCTCCAGACGTCCAGCGTCACGGGTCGATCGATCACCCGGGCCAGATCCAGCCCCACCGTCCACGCCTGCTCACCGATGGCGTGGATGAGATCGGGTGTCGCGTTGGCCAGCGTGCCGGCAATCTGACGGGCCCTGGAGCGCCGCATCCACGGCGGCACGTGCATGCGCACCTGCAGTTCGGTCGGACCGTCCAGCATGGGTTCGTCGTCGCCTGTCCCGTTGCGGCCGGACGGATCTGGAACGATCGCCGTGAGCTGGATGTCACGCGCCGCCAGGTCGGTCGCGATCTGCTGAAGCATCGCGCGCTCGCGGCGCAACCGTTCGCCGTCGATGATCAGCGCGAGGTGCATCGGTTTGCGCCGGAGGGAGAATCCAGTGGAGCGAAACGGGACACCATGTCCGTATCGTGCCGGATCGGCCGTCGCGTCTGCAGGTCCACCAGGACCCACAAGGTGGACGCCCGGCACACGAGGGTATGGTCGGCAGGACGCATGACGAGTGTATCGCGCCACGACTTTACCCGGCGCATGGTCCGGACCCATGTCGCCAGGACCAGCTCATCACCCGGCCAGACCTCCGCCAGGTAGTCGATCTCGTGCCGGACGACGAACCACATGACCCCGCGTTCCAGGAGGTCGCCACGAGTGAACCCCAGATCGTCTGCGTGGAGCACCGCGACGCGGTCCACCCATCGCACGAACGCGATGTTGTCGACGTGCGCGACGGCCCGGCTCACCTGCGAGTGGTCGATCGTCAGATCACACAGGAACGGGGCCGGGTGTGGGACAGGCCACGCCGAACAGTCGAATGCGGCGGTGCGGGCAACCGGCTCGGACCGCGTCGCGCCGAGGGTCACGGCGGTTGCTCCGTGCTGGACGGGGCGGGACGGTCCGGGTCGATCTGCCGGAGATACTCCCAGGAGTACAACCCGGTGTCGTGGCCGTCGGAGAACCTGATCCGGACCGCGTAGTTGCCGACGAGTTCGGCGCCGGTGGCCGAGAGCGGTTGATCGCCGCCCGAGGACGTGGACGGCAGGACGGTCAGGGGGTTCCTGGCCAGCTGCTCGCGCAGGACCCGGGCGTCAGCCGAAGGGGACATGCGACGAAGGTAGTTGATCGGGTAGAAGCTCGACGTCCCGTCGGACCAGCGGACCGTGAGGCCACGATCTTTCGCGAGGTCCAGGTGCGCCGGCGCTTGTGCGGTGGATTCCGGGCGTGTCATGAAGGAATTGTAGAAGACCGTACGGTATGGTGGCTGGGCCAACCGCCGCAGCCATGTCCGAAGCAGGGCCCCACAGTACGAGCCAGGAGCATCCGGCGGACCGCCTGTGTGCCGCGATCGCCCGGGTCGGCTCGCCGGTGTGCGTGGGGATCGATCCGGTCCTGGATCGTCTGCCGGCTTCGCTGCAACCGGCTCGCCGGGACTTTCGGGCGGCTTCACAGGCAATCGCGTCGTTCTCTCTGGGCGTCATGGACGCCGTGACGCCGCACACGGCGTGCGTCAAGCTCCAGTCGGCATGCTTCGAGCGTTTCGGGCCGCCCGGTGTCGAGGCACTGCGCCGCGTCATCGATGAGGCCGGCCGCCGGGGCCTCCAGGTCATTCTGGACGCCAAGCGCGGCGACATCGGTGTGACCGCCGAGCACTATGCCGGCGCCATCTTCGGAGACGCCCCCGGAGACGCCCCCGCAGACGCCCCCGGCGAACTCGCGCCGGGCACTCCGGACTGGGTGACGATCAACAGCTATTTCGGCGAGGACGGCATCCGGCCGTTCCTGAGGCCCGCCTGCGGCGCATTCGCCCTCGTGCGCACCTCCAACCCGGGCGGTGACGCCGTGCAGTGTGCGCGGCTCGCGGACGGTCGGAGCGTTGCCGAGCTGGTCGCGGGCATGATTGCGTCGATCGGCGACAACTACGTGGGGCCCGACGGCTACAGCGCCCTGGGCGCTGTCGTCGCAGCCACCCGGCCGGATGAGACCGCGGCGCTGCGCGACATCATGCCGCGGCAGATCCTGCTGGTGCCGGGTTTCGGGGCCCAGGGCGGCGATGCCGAGACCGTTCGGAACTGTTTCGCCCCTGACGGCCGCGGCGCGATCGTCTCGGCCAGCCGTTCGGTGATCTACGCCTTCGATCCTGGAGACCCCCAGTGGCAGCGGGCCGTGGCGGACGCCGCCGCCGCATTCGCGCAGCAGGTGGCGGAGGTCGCCGGGGCGTAGACTCTGGCGTGCGGGCCGCGATTCTCTCCATCGGCGACGAACTGACCACCGGGCAGATGCCCGAAGGCAACGCGTCGTGGCTCGCAGCACGACTGGCGGCGATGGCGGTGACCACGGTCGAGCTTCGCGTCGTCCCCGATGACCGCGCCGCGATCGCGGGCGCGATCCGGGACATGGCGGCGCGGTGCGATCTGTTGCTGGCCACCGGGGGGATAGGGCCGACCGCCGACGACCTGACCAGGCACGCACTCGGCGACGTGCTCGCTCCGGGCCGGCCGCTCGAGACGGATGCCGAGGCGATGGCCAAGCTGGAATCCCGATGGCGCCGGCGAGCGGGGACGATGCCCCCGGCAAACGCCGTGCAGGCCCGGTATCCACGCGGCACCAGGCTCGTGCCCAACCCCCGCGGGACGACGCCGGGCATCGCCGGCGAACTGGACGGCTGCCGCATCTTCGTCATGCCGGGGCCGCCGCACGAGATGCGCGCGATGTTCCGCGACCACGTTCTGCCGGCGCTGTCGAATTCAACCGGCGCCGTGAGGCTCATCGGGCGGGTCCACGAGTTCGGGCTGGGCGAATCCGCCGCGGAACAACGGCTCGGCACGATCACGGACCGCTCCCGGCGACCACGGGTCGGGATCACCCATGGCGACGCGGTCGTGACCGCTCGCATCCAGGCGCAGGGGTCCGCCGAGGACGCCGCCCGGCAGCTTCACGACACGCGCCGGCAGATCCTCGACGCGTGGAGGCCGTACGCCTATGGCACCGACGACGAGACCCTCGCCGACGCGACGGTCTCGCTGCTGCGCGAGCAGGGCCGCACGCTGAGCACGGCCGAGTCGTGTACGGGAGGTTGGCTCGGCAAGCTTATCGTGGACGTTCCCGGTTCGAGCGCGTGTTATGTCGGCGGCTGGGTTACCTATAGCGATGCCCTCAAGACATCGTGCCTCGCCGTCGAAGCGGAGATCATTCGTGAGCACGGGGCGGTGTCGGACCGGACCGCGCGTGCCATGGCGGCGGGCGCGCTCGCGGCCTCCGGTGCCGACGAAAGCCTCGCGGTGACGGGTATCGCCGGACCGGACGGCGCGATGGCCGGCAAGCCCGTCGGAACGGTGTTCATCGGGCTGGCGCGACGGGCGGGTGACGGGATCGATCTCTCCGTGCGCCGCTTTCTGTTCCCCGGCGACCGCACGACGGTGCGCGACCGCGCGTCGAAGTCGGCGTTGCAGATGCTGCGATTCGCGCTGCTGGGCGTCCAGCCCCACGAGGCGCTGCTGTGGGAGGTCGCCGTGGAGGCGTACATCGGCCTGGGGTCGAATCTCGGTGACCGTCGCGCCCTGATCGAGACCGCCGTGTTGGAGCTCGGTCGGCTGGACGGGGTGGAGGTGATTGCGGTCAGCCGGCTCATCGAGACCGAGCCGGTGGGGCCGTCGCCGCAGCCGGGGTATCTCAACGGGGCCGTGGCGATCAGGACCACGCTGGCCCCGCGACGGCTCCTGGAGGCGATGCACGCGATCGAGGCGTCGCACGGCCGCGACCGCGCAAACGAGCCGCGGTGGGGACCGCGCCGGCTCGACCTGGATCTGCTGCTGTACGGTCAGGAGACCATCGACGAGCCGGGGTTGACGGTCCCTCACCCGCACATGCACGAGCGGATCTTCGTGCTGGAGCCGCTCTCGCTTATCGCCCCCGGCGTACTCCATCCAGCCCTCAGAGTGTCCATACAATGCCTCCGCGACCGCGTGGCGTCACAGGAGCCGGAATACGGCGCCGAGACGGCGTGTTGAGAGCATGGAACCGTCGCCCGACTGCAAGGATCGATCATGAACACTGCCGTGAATGCACTGATTTCGACATCCCTGGTGGTCACCGTGTGCCTGGCCACGGCACGCTGCGCCGCCCGGATCGATGATTCGCAGTCGCCGGGCGCGGCCCTCGTTCAGGAAGTCGCCCGCGCGTACCAGGAGGCGCCGGCACTGGTGGACGAGTTCCGGATCACGATGAAGGGGCTCCGGGGCGAGCGGACCGACTCCACCACGGTCCGGCTGGGGACGGGCACCGATGCCCAGGTCCTCATAGAAGGTTACGAGATCACCGCGACCGGCGGGCAGTTCCACGTCCAGCACGTCGATCGTCCGAACACGTACCTCCAGCAACCGCTGGAGGTGAACCTCCTCGAATCGTTCGCCGGGCTCACGGTCGGCAATACCCTGCCGGTTCCTCAGTGCATCCTTCGCTACGGAACGACCATGGAGCAGTACCTTCAGGCGTTCGGCCTTTCCAGGGCGTCGGACCTGTCCATCACCGGCGTCGAGACCGTCGATCGGGACGGCAGGAGATTCGAGCAACTCACCCTCGGCAACCCCAAGGGCGTGACCGTCACGGCGCTGATCGATCCGAAGACGAAGTTCATCGCCGTCATCGAGCTCTCCTCACCCGGCAGCGAGATCACCATGACCATGGCGCCGACACGGCTCGATCGCCTGCCGGAACCGCTGGTCGTCAACACGGCCGATCGCCGCAAGGTCGACTCGCTGCAGGCGCTCATGATGCTCGCCAAGGGCGATGAGGCGCCTGATTTCACACTGGAGACACTCGACGGCACCGTGGTAAACCTCGCTGCGCAGCGCGGGTCGGTGGTGGTGATCGACTTCTGGGCGACCTGGTGCCCTCCGTGCAGGATGGGGTTGCCCAAGCTCCAGGAGTTCGCGACCTGGGCCAAGAACGAGGGCCTGGCCGTGACGGTTCTGCCCGTGAACATGGGCGAGCGGCATCCGACGCGCGAGGCCAAGAAGAACGCCGTCGCCAGGTTCTGGAAGAGCCAGGGCTTCACGACGCCGACACTCCTGGACTACGACAACACGGCGGCAAGGGCGTTCCAGGTCGGATCCATCCCGCACACGGTGGTCGTGGATCCCCAGGGCAGAATCATGGACGTCGAGATCGGCTTCAACCGCAATGCGGTCGATCATTACAAGAAGCTCACCCGGCAGGCCCTCGGAGGCTGAGCGAGGTCAACTCATGTCCACGCCAGTTCGCTCGGTCGCGATCGTCCTCGGCGCCGTCGCCGTCTCCGGTTCGGGTACTGCCGTTGGCCAGGCCCACGAGCCGGACCGCGAGGCCGTCAAGGCGTTCACGAGCCTGGTCGACGCGTACCGTCACCGCGCGTCGCTGGCCGTGCACACCACGATCACCGTCGAGCTCAGCCAGGACGGCGTGACGTCCGACAGCCGTGACGTCGAAGCGGATTTCCTGCTGGGTTCCGATGGCACGGGGGTCGTCGAGCTGCGCGGGTTCACCTGCTACGTGGGCGGGGGGCGGCTTGCGATGGTGCACGAGAGCACCGACCACTCGTATTACTCCGTGTCCGATGACGGGTCGCCGTACTACGCCCTGATGACCGAGTTCGTCGATCTGCCGTTTCCCCACCTGGCGCTGGCGTTCGGGGAGCCGCAGATCGAGGACGTGGTCATGCAGTTTCACCAGGCGGCGCCGTGGATCCAGCCGACGTCGGTCGGCCGGGTCGAGCGCGACGGCCGCACGCTGAACCGGATCGGCATGACCAGCGACTTCGACGACCTCACGATCGAGTACGACCCGGTCACGTTTCTCATCGAGTCGGTCGTGCTCAACGTCACCGGCGGCGATCTCGTGCGCGATGGAGCCGTGCTGACGTACCGTCACGAGTTCGAGTACGAGGTGTACGAGCAGCCGCTGCCGGCCGAAACGCTCGCCTTCGATCCGGGCGCCCGCCAGCGGGTGGACATGGTCGCCGCGCTGGTCAAGGCACGGACACCGGTGGCCCGCGGTGGCGGCGGCGGGGGCGGGGGACCAGGCGCCGCCGACGCGCCGCTCGTCGGCAAGGAAGCACCCCAGTTCGTGCTGGCGACCGCCGACGGCGGCGCGATCGACCTCGCTCTCCTGCGCGGCCGGGTGGTGGTCCTTGACTTCTGGGCGACCTGGTGCCCACCCTGCCGAAAGGCTTTCCCGTTGCTGCACGAGGTCGCCGAGTGGGTCGACCGCCAGGACGCCCCGGCAACGATCGTGACCGTCAACGTGTGGGAGCGGGGCGACCCCGACCAGCGCCTCAAGGCGGTCAACGACTTCTGGAAGAAGCAGGGATACACGCTGCCGGTCGCGATGGATTACACCGACGAGACCGGCGGCGCGTACGGCGTCACCGGAATACCGACCACGGTGGTGATCCGCCCCGACGGCATCGTCCACGCCGTGCACGTCGGCGTGCCCGGCGACTACGTCGAGACGCTGAAGCGAGAGATCATCGACGCCTTCGAGATCGTCCGCGAAGCCGAAGAGGCCGAAGACGAGTAGCCGCACCCGGGACATTCTCGATGAGGCGCTGCGG
>JADFOJ010000006.1 GCA_022562915.1 Planctomycetota bacterium
GATGTGCTGCGTAACCAATCGCTGCAGCAGACGGGCCGCCCGTCGCGCGACCGGCTCCATCAGCAGGACGTACAATGTCTGTGTAGCGGACCGGCGTCGCCGGCCCGCAGCTGAGCTCAACCGTTAGGCCGCAATTGTATTCAAGGGTTTGGTTCTATTTGTTTGGCTGCGCGACCGGCGCCGCATCAGCGTGCTTCACGACCTCGCGTTATCTGACGCCACCCATTGCCGCTGCGAACGCGAACAGACCTACTCACGCGTACCGTGCCGCCGAACAGTCGGCGCTCAGTGTGTGCTGTCTTTTGGCGGGCGCCGTGTCGGCCCCATGCCGAGCGTGACTTGTCCAATCGACCCGCCCAGTATGCTGTCGCTTTGCCCAACCCGCCTCGTCGCGGGTCAGTGGCGGGCATTCGGGTTCACCCCAGGGACCGCCCCCTCGGAACTCAAGGACAGCACCGCAGCCTCTCGTGGTGGGGGCGTCGGGCACACACGGTCCCGAATGCCCGGTTGCCCACAACGCCGGTCGTCTGCCACGATCCGCTGTGCCGCCGGACGCTGGCCCATTCAGAGCCGTCTCGGTACAGGCGTGCCGAAGTCGCGATCCGTTTCGGACGCAGCCGGTCACTTGTGTGATCCGACGGGCGGTCTAACCAATCGCTGCAGCTGACGGGCCACCCGCCGCGCGGCCGACCCCATCGGCCAAGGCGTACAATCCCGGTGTCGTCGGACCGGCGTCGCCGGCCCGCAGCTGAGCTCAACCGTTAGGCAGCACCGGCTCACACAGATTCCACGGAGGTGCGCAATGCGTCAAACACCTCGGTTTGCCCGGACGCGGCTCGTCTTGGCCAGCTTCCTAGTCGCCTTTGCATTGATTGGGCTGGTTTGGCTTGCAGCTTCCCAGCATCGTCGCATTCGCGTTTTGGAGGCCCGTCTCTCGGTAATCGAAGGCCGGGTTTCCGCAGTGTTGTCTGGATCGGTTCTGCGCGAGTTCAATGGACATCGCTATTACATCCTCCCTTCAACGACCCCGCCTCCCGGGACACTGGGCGCTCCGCTCGTTGTTCCGCGTGACTCCTCGTGGGGATTTCTGGGGGTGCCCGGCCCCAACTACGACCAGTGGGATTTTCAGCAAGGCCACTTTGACCGGCTCGATCGTCAGTAGTCGAGCCCCAGTCGAACCATTGCCAAGACGACTCCGGCGAAACTGATGTGCTGCCTAACCAATCGCTGCAGCAGACGGGCCGCCCGTCGCGCGACCGGCTCCATCAGCAGGACGTACAATGTCTGTGTAGCGGATCGGCGTCGCCGGCCCGCAGCTGAGCTCAACCGTTAGCCGGCCAACAGCTTCGCAGTTTGTCCTTCGGGTCGCTTTCTCAATGTGACCTTAACGTCGTAGTCGAGAACCGAGAGAAGCGAGATCACCTTCTGGAGAGACTTTCCATAGTTGGTCTGGTCCAGAATACGGTACAACTGCGGAACGGATGTCCCCAAGCGACGGGCGATCTCTCGTCTTGATAGCGGCGAATCCTCGAGTCGGCGCTGCGCCTCGATGGTCAACTGATAAAGCATCAGATCTGCTAGGTAGCGCGGATCCTTATTGTACTCCAGAACACTATCGACGTGCACTGAGCCTTCCTTCCCTGACTCAAGCACGTACGTAAACCCGTCCCGGCCGAGTTCCTGATCAACGCAGACCTCGACGATTCGGTCCCCCGGGCTAGGCCGCGGCCTCACGCGAGCGTACGGAAACACCAACGTTTGCTTACGTGTACGTACTTCAAACGCTCTTCTGTGGTTGTTCGCTTTGACACTTATAATCTTCACAGCTTGCCCTCGTCGACCAAATCACGAATCAGGTTCTCGACGCGGCGTGTGGCTGCGCCTCTCATCGCCTTCCAATTCTCAATATCCCATTTCACGATTAGCTTACCATCGCGGTACACATGCACATGGGACGGCGAATGATCACCCACCCATGCCAGAAAGACGAAGTTCCCTCTCCGAATCTTCGGCACAATAATTGTTACCATGTACGGTAACACTTGTCAAGACGATAATCTAGGATAATCGAAAGAGCTGTAGCAGCTTTGCAACCGGCCCTTTTGCCGGGCCGACCGGCCGGCTAACCAATCGCTGTCCGCCGGAGGCGGACCGGGCCGCCCGCTGCGCGACCGACGCCTGCACCAGGACATATAATGCTTCGTGTCGTCGGACCGGCGTCGCCGGCCCGCAGCTGAGTTCAACCGTTAGGCGTCGAACAGGGCCTGCTGGTTGTCCGTAGGATCGTCGTGCGATGCTCTATTCCTCGCATTGGCATTGCCATGGCCGCTGGCCTGGTCATCACGACAGTTGTTGCATTCTCGTGTTCGATCTGGCCACCCCTCACATCTGAATCACCTGATGTTGCCTCTGAGGCCCTCGCGCAAGCACTCGTTGAATCCGCCCCGGAGGGGCTAATCAAGCAACAAATGATCCTCTACTCCAAGTCTGGTTTCGGATGTCGTCAACTGGTCATTTGCGACGCTAGTGGCCCCATGCAAGTGGGGAATGGATCCGGCTTCATGGTCCTTCCCGAGGGTTGGTACTGCGCCGCTGGGTGGCCGCTGCAGTGCTTTGAGGGACAGAGCGGCCTCGCTTCACCGAGAACGGTCTGGATTGCTCCACGATCCATGCGCCGCTCGGCAGGCGTCTACAGCAGCATCGTGCCTCTGAGACCGAGGTGGCTTCCCTTGTTTGGCAACACGTTCCTGTACGGGGCGCTTGTGTGGGTGGCCATCAGCGGCGTGCCTTGGGCCATCCGGCGCAGGCGAAAGCGTCGGGGCCTCTGCCCACACTGCGCCTACCCACTTGGAACGTCTGACCTCTGCGTCGAGTGCGGTCGACCCCGACTCGCCGCCTAACCACTCGCTTCAGCTGACGGGCCGCCCGCTGCGCGGCTGACTCCGTCAGCCCGGTACAATGTCTGTTGTTCGTGCGGGCCGGCGTCGTCGGCCCGCAGCTGAGCTCAACCGTTAGGCCGCAGACCGCCGGGCCGGCTCACCGATGATCTTTGCGAGTTGTTTGCGGGTGGCGCCGAGAGCAAGAAGTGATCGCAGCAGAAGGTCGATGGACACTTCTGGATCAGCGGCTTCCATTTTCGCGACGCGGGATTGGCTCGACCCAATTACCTTGGCGACCTGAGATTGTGTCAATCTCTTGGCCTGTCGCCGCTTCTTGAGGTTCCGAGAGAGTGACAGCTTCATCTCTACGAACGCTGTCTCTTCCTTGGACAGGCCGAGGAAATCAGCAGCTGCTCCAACCTTCCATCCCGCTGCTTCAAGTCGGCGCCGCTTTGTCTTGTTCATCGCTTACCTCGTGCAATCTTGTCATAATCCGTAAGTCTCGCCTTGCAGTTCTGAATCACGCGCGCCGGCGTCTTTCCCGTCTTCTTCGCGAATACATCAATAATCACAATTGCATCCTTGTCGATCCGGTAGATGATTCTCCAATAATGATCCCGGTTACGTACTCGAAGTTCGTGGCACCGTGACCCGATTGGCGGCATTGGCCGTGACGCCGGCAGTCCCAGGTGCTCACCTTGCTGAAGGCGTCGAAGTAGGAAGCCCGCCTCCAGCCGGGCCTTCTTCGAGAAAGGCGGGTTGCGGACCTGGCCCTCAAACCATACCAACGGTTTGTCGGCCTCAGCCATTGCTGGAGTCTATGTCAGATATGACATAACGTCAAGTGCTCGCTCCAACTTCTTTGCGGAGTCCTCTGTTTGCGGCCTCACCAATCGCTGTCCGCCGGAGGCGGACCGGGCCACCCGACGCGCGACCGGCTCCATCAGCAGGACGTACAATGTCTGTGTCGTCGGACCGTCGTCGCCGGCCCGCAGTTGAGTTCAAACCGTCAGGAGGCCAAGTCCATCGCCATGACGGCGATGCAGGTGGTCACGAAGATCTGAGTCAATGCCACGAATCTCGTACTTCTACGGAATCGCCATCTACATGTATCACCGTGACCACGCACCGCCGCACTTTCATGCCATTTACGGTGAGCACGAAGCGGTGATCAGGGTGGACTCAGGGGATATCGAACGCGGGCAGCTCCCCACACGTGCGAAGTCCTTCGTTACTGACTGGGCTACAATGCACCGTGACGAGCTATTGCGGAACTGGGAGTTGGCCCAGGCCGGCGAGCCTCTGATCCAAATCCCGCCTCTTGACTGAGATTCAATCTTGATTCTTCGCATTAGCCAAGTCGAGGTCTGTAGTCCTCATTCTCTGAGACTGTTGTTCACCGACGGTACGTCAAAGGTAGTTGATCTGTTGCCCCTGCTCGAGGGACCGATTTTCGAGCCATTGAGAGATCCTGGGTATTTCTCCCAAGTCAAGCTGGACCCGGTTTGCGGAACAGTGGTCTGGCCAAACGGCGCGGATCTTGCACCAGAGGCTTTGCACGAATTGGAATCGCAAGAGAAGCGCGCGGCCTCCTAACCACTCGCTGTCCTCCGAAGGCGGAACGGGCCGCGCGCTGCGCGGCTGACTCCGTCAGCCCATGCGTACAATGCGGTGTCGTGCGGGCCGGCGTCGCCGGCCCGCAGCTGAGTTCAAACCGTTAAGTGCTGCCGGGTAAACGCAATGTCCCCCGTCTGGTTGCCCCGTCGGTCGTTCTCCGGGAAGCGCTGCCCGAAGTGCAGCTACGACCTCTCCGGTTCTCGCACCGGCCGATGTCCCGAGTGTGGCACGCTGTACACGACCCGGTATAAGTCACTTCGGTCAGCTCTCAAGCAGCGCTGGAACTCGGCCTCGCGCCTTTCGGCTCTCGTGTATCTTGGCGCCCTTGCGGTCGCTGCCGTGCTGCCCCTGCACGTCTCCTGGGAAGTCCTCATGTTTCCGGCCTCCCTTGTGGCGTCCCCTCAGGGCATGCTCGGCCGCGTCGTTCTCGCTCTCATCAATGTCGCTCTTTGGGGCGGGTTTCTTGGGGCCTGCTACGTTGCCGTTCTTCTCGTGGCGACCCAGTTACCGGCAATAATCCCCAGGTGGCCGGACCGATTCAGACGGCAGCACTGCCGCGAGTGCGGTGTGGACCTGACCAGTGCCCGGGGAGCACAATGTCCGCAATGCAACGCCGCCTTTCCGAGATTCTCCGGTCGGCAGCCTTCGAACCTGGAGGCGAGCCTGACCTCCCATTGGCGTCTCGCGACCCTGGTCCTTGGTGTCGTTCACTTTGCCGCAACGCTTTGTCTGGCCCCGCACTTCATGTCGCAAGCTTCTGGTAGCCGGCAGCTCGACATCTGGGGTCGGATTGAGTTTGTTCTGTTAATGCCCGTGGGTCTCTTCGGCGTGAGTTCGGGCTGCTTGTTCGCTATCGTCGGCTTGGTCTGCAATAGTCTGTTGTGGGGCGCCGTGCTTGCGTCCCTCTATGTACTCGTTCGAGCCGGGGCGTCTTATGTCTCGCATTACCTGACCACTCGGCGCAGCTGACGGGCCCCCCGTCGCGCGGTGTCCGGGCCCATTCGACTGAAATCTCGGTTAATTGTGCGACCCCGACGACAGGCGCAGTTGAAACACCCTTTCGAGTCGCCCTGCCCGCGCCGATCATGACGTTGGCCGTTTTATGACAGACGGGCGTCTCATCAGGCGCGCGAGGTCGAAACGAGGTTTCGTCTTGCGGGACCCGCGATACTGTACTCACCGGTTGACGCCACGTTCCGGCTGCGTACCGTTGCCGTCGATGACTCGTGCGAGACACTACGTGGTTGCGGCGGGCGCCGTGTTGATCGCCGCACTGCCCTCCTGGGCCCAGGGCGTGGACAAGAGCCGATACAGCGTGTTCAACCCGACGCCGCGAGAGCTCTGGCGCCCGCTGAGCGCGGACCGCCCCGACATCACCGAGAGCCCGGTGACCGTAGACGCCGGAGCGATCCAGCTCGAGGCCAGCTTCTTCGAATACGCCCATGACTCGGCGAACGACGACGCCGAGACCACGGATTCACTGGCCCTTGCCTTCTCGAACATCAAGATCGGACTGCTCAACAACGTCGACCTGCAGATCCTCTTCGCTCCGTACGTCAGAGAGGAGTCACGTCCGGATGCAGCCGGGCGGACGACGGTCGCTGACGGCCCGTCCGACGTGACCGTCCGGCTCAAGGTCAATTTCTGGGGTAACGATGGTGGTCGGACCGCGCTGGGGGTGCTGCCGTTTGTGAAGATCCCGACGGGCTCCCAGGTCAGTAACGATCACGTCGAGGGCGGAGTAGCGCTGCCGTTTGCCTGGGATATCACCGAGGGCGCCAGCCTTGGCGTCATGCTCGAGCTTGACGTTCTCTACAGCGAGGAGACGGGGGACCACGACTTCGGTTTTCTGCACACCGTGGTGCTTGGCGTCGATCTTTTGGGACCGGTAGGTGGATATGTTGAGTATGTCGGCAACGCGCTCTTTGACGGCTCCGACTACGAGGCGCTCGCCAGCTTCGGCCTGACGTACGAGCTGACCGAGAACGCGGTGCTCGACGCCGGGGCATTGATCGGCTTGACTCGCGCAGCGACCGACGTGGCGGTCTTCACCGGGATCACTCTTCGTTTCTAGGCGCCGGACCGACCATCGCGTGCACGGAGACTCCAGACTGAACTACAATGCTGCGTGTCCGGGCCGGCCGTTGCCCCGTATGACAAGCAGACTTGCCAGTTCCGAGCACAAGGCGAACCCCTGCCCGTACTATGAACGCCTGCGGGCCGAGTCGCCCGTTCACCGGGTGATGCTGCCGGGCCGGAAGACCGCGTGGCTCGTCACTCGGTACGCGGACGCGGAGTCCGTGCTGAAGGACACTCGCTTTGTCAAGGACAGATTCAACGTCTCGGACGCCCACGCCGCCGCATGGATGCCTTGGATGCCGGGATTCGTCAGGCCGTTGACACGCAACATGCTTGACGTGGACAATCCGGACCATGCGCGACTGCGATCGATCGTGAGCAAGGCGTTCACGCCGCCACGGATCGAACAGATGCGCAACCGGATCGAGACGCTCGCCGACGATCTGCTGACCGCCGCCCAGGCGAGGCAGCACCTCGACCTGATACGCGACTTTGCTCGTCCCATCCCGACCACGATCATCGCCGAAATGCTGGGCGTTCCAATCGAGGATCGCGGCAGGTTCACCACGTGGTCGAGCGCTATCGTGGCTGCTGATTCGTCCAAGTGGGCGACGTTGCGAGCGATACCGAACCTCTGGCTGTTCATCCGGTACCTCCGCGGACTCATCGAGGCGCGAAGAACCGACCCCCAGGATGATCTGCTCAGCGCGCTGATCGAGGCCGAAGAGGCCGGGCAGCGACTGAACGAGGACGAGTTGCTGGCGATGGTGTTCCTGCTGCTGGTGGCCGGCTATGAGACGACCGTCAACCTGATCGGCAACGGCGCGCTGGCCCTTTGGCAGCACCCCGACCAGCTGGCGAGATTGCGCGACAACCCCGGACTCATCCGGCCGGCGGTGGAGGAGCTGCTTCGGTACAGCGGCCCCCTGGAACTGGCGACCGAACGATACGCGCGCGAGGACCTGGCGATCGCGGGCGTCGCGATCCCGCGCGGATCACTGGTCTTCGCGGCGATCGCGTCGGCCAACCGCGACGATCGACAGTTCTCGGAGCCGGACACGCTGGACATCACGCGAGAGCCGAACAAGCACCTTGCCTTCGGTCACGGCGCCCACTTCTGCCTGGGCGCGTCGCTCGCGAGGATGGAGGGGCAGATCGCGATCGGTGCCCTGGTGCGCAGGGCCGTGCAGTGGCGCCCGGCCGTCGAGCCGGCGGCGCTGCGATGGCGGCGAGGGTTCGTGTTGCGGGGATTGAAGTCGTTACCGCTGACGGTGAGCAAGTGGGCATGACCGTCCAATGATGAGTACACCGCCTGACAAGCCACTTACCGCACACACGCGAGATGGCTCGGTGTCCTGTGAATCCTGTGGCTACGATCTGCGCCGCAACGAGTCCGGGTGCTGCCCCGAATGCGGTGCGGTGATCCCGCGAGTATCCCACATGCCACCCCAATGGTGGGTGCTGCGCGTGGCGCTTGGTCTTGCGGGCGGGTTGCTGCTGTTGTGGATCGTCGCGTGGTTGCTCGGGCGCATGGGTGTGCTGTGAGACCATCGCCGGGTGAGCGGATCGAGGAGCCTTTGGTAGAATGATCGGCGGCAACGTGAACAGGGAGTACACCGATGGGTCTCTTCTGGGATCTCATACAACAGAGCCAGATCTCCGATCAGAAGTCGCGTACGGCGTCCGTGGAGGAACGGCTCGCATGCGTCGAGACAGAGCTCTCACGAACGCAGGAGACGATGCGACTTCTCCTGCAACGGCTGGAAACGCACCTCGGCGAGGACATTGACCGCGACGGTTCGATCGGTGGTACGTAGCGGGGGCATGGTTTGACACCGGCGCGCCCGCAGCAGGAGCCTTCAGCGTGAACAAGACGGAGGTTCTCAGGGAACTCAAGAAGCTCGGCACCGCCCGGAACCGCACGGTCTTCGCGCGGCACGGTGTCACCGGTGCTCTCTACGGTGTCAGCTGCGCCGACCTCGGCACGCTCAAGAAGAAGATCAAGGTCGACCACGAGCTGGCCCGGGAGTTGTGGGCATCGGGCAACCACGACGCGCGCGTGTTGGCGATGATGGTCGGCGATCCCGAACAGGTCACCGCACGCCAACTGGACACCTGGGTTCGGGAACTCGGTGACTACGTGCTCACGGATGCGTTTTCCGGTCTCGCCGGCCGGTCGCCGCTGGCGCCGAAGCGCATGGAGAAATGGATGGCCGCTCGCGGCGAGTGGGTGTGCGCGACCGGATGGAACCTGCTGTGCGGGTTGGCGATGTCGGACCGGGAGGTCCCCGACGAGCGGCTCGAAGGCTACGTCAAGGTCATTGAGTCGACGATCGGCACCCGGCCCAACCGTGCCAGGTACGCGATGAACAACGCGCTGATCGCCATCGGCACGCGCAACCGTCGGCTGGAGAAGCACGCTGTCGCCGCGGCCCGGCGCATCGGGCCGGTCCAGGTGAATCACGGCGAGACGGGCTGCAGGACCCCCGACGCGGTGACGTACATCCCCAGGGCCGCCGCCCACCGGCGTGGCAAGAGCGCCAAAGCGAAGGCCCGGTAGCAGGTCACGATCAGATGGAGCCAGTCTTCGATCCGCAACCGGTCGTGCTCCGCGGGCGATACGTGCGGCTGGAACCGCTGTCGCAGACGCACGCGGCGGACATCGAACAGCTCATCGCCGAGGCCGTCGTGGAGATGGCCTCCGGTGCACAGATCCCCTTCGCGATGGTCCACGCCCGGAGCGGGGACGCGATCGGCTCGACCCGCTACCTGGATCTGCGCCCCGCCCACCGGGAGGGCGTGTTGCGCAGGAGCTTTATCCTCTGGGACGGGTTCGTCCGGGACTCCGTCTACTTCAGTATCGTGGATGACGAGTGGCCGGCCGTGAAGCAGCGGTTGCTGTCCATGCTGGGCACGTCGAGCGGGGAGACATCACCGTGACCGCCGATTGGCAGCGTGAGATCGTCGAGCTTCACGAGTTCTTCGAGGGCTGGCTCGGGGGGTCGCTGGCGGACACCGATGGGTCGTTCGGTCGGTTCGAGGGAGCGATCGTGCCCGGGTTCACCTTCATCGGCCCCGATGCGAGGGTGATCGGCCGAGAGGATCTTGTCGCCGGACTTCGCGCAGCTCACGGCAGCAGGCCTGCAATACGGATCCGGATCGAGAACCCTCGACTTCGGCACGAGGCCGCGGACCTGCTGGTCGCCACCTACGAGGAGTGGCAGGAGTGCACGCCGACGGTGACGGGTCGCCTGAGCACGGTCGTCTTTGGAACCTCGCACGACGGTCTCGAATGGATGCACGTACACGAGACGTGGATCAGGCCGCCGGCCGGCGGTGCGACGGCATGAGATGGTCGTTGCTGCTGCCGGCTCTTCTCACCGCGATGGCCGCCGCGGCATCGGTGGCGGTGATCATGGACACCATGGACACCGTGGACACCATCGATGTCATGGGCGAACCGTCAACGGCGCTGGGCACGGCCCACCCGCAGTACCCCACGCTGCTGCAAGGTGACCCCGGCGCCACGGGACATGAGCGGATGCTGCCCGCGGTCTGGGCGTGCGGCGTGCTGATGCTGGCCTTCGCCGCGGCGCTCATGGCCTGGGGCTTGCGGCGCAACGAACGGTCCGGATGGCCGGCGTGGGCCCTGGCGGCGTGCTTTGTCCTGCAGGCAGGACTCTTCTCGGTGGCGATGCTGGCGTACGTGCGGTTCATGGGGGATCCGTCGCCGCCGTTGTGGTGGGCATTGCCGCTGCCGACCGCGTGGCTGGTCTACGTCTTCTGGCCGGCGCAACTCGTCTTCGTCGTGCTGTTCGTGGTGACCTTCGACCGGTGGTTCTGGACGCCCCTCGACGAGGCGACGTTCCGCCGGATCGTCAGTGCGCGTCATGGCGATCGGAACGGAACAGCATAGATGGAGCCGTACCGCTACACGATCATCCTGGGCTGCATCGGCGTGTACATGCTGCTGTGCGTGGGGGTCGGCATCTGGGCATTGCGGCGGACGAAATCCGCCAAGGATTTCTTCGTGGCCGGACGCAGGCTCGGCATTCTCGTGACGTCGATTGCGATCTTCTCCAGTCTCATCAGCGGCTTCACGTTCGTGGGCGGGCCCGGTCTGGTGTACCGGATGGGCATGTCGAGCATGTGGATGCTGTATGCGGGGATCATCGGCGGCTGCCTGAGCGCGGTCCTGGTGGGAAAGCGCCTGCGGCTCTTCGCGGAGCTTCGCGAGACGTTGTCGCTTCCCGATGCGGTGGCCGCGCGCTACAACAGCGAGACGACCCGCTTCCTGACGGCGGTCGCGATCCTTCTGGGCGTGGTCGGGTATCTCGCCGTGCAGATCCTGGCGATGAGCCTGGTGTTGCAGAGCCTGCTGCAGCGGTCGGAACTCGTTGCGGCGGTCCCGCTGGAGATCTGCGTGCTCGCCGCGTGCGCCGTGCTCGTGTTCTACTGCACGACCGGCGGCATCATCGCCAGCGTCTACACGGACCTCGTGCAGGGTTTGGTCATGGTCGTCGCGGCCGCCCTCGTGTATTTCACCGCTCGCGCGTCGTTGGGGGGTGGGTTCACGGCGATGACCGACGCGATCATGAGCGACGATCGGGAAACCATGGGGCCGTGGGGCTCGGCCTCCATGCTGTGCGGCCTGTCCTGGCTCTTTCTGTTCATGGTCGGTGCGTGCGGCCAGCCCCACGTGATCACGAAGCACATGATGTTCCGGCGAGTCGGTGACCTGAAGTGGATCATCCCGATCTCGATCGTGGCCGGGATGATCACCGTCCTGCTGACCGTCCCGATCGGCATGCTGATGCGGGCGCTGGTCCTGACGGGGGCACAGCCGGAGTTGGCGAGCCCCGATGCGGCCGCGCCGGTGTTTCTCCAGGCGTTCGCCAACCCGGTACTGGCGGGCGTCGTCCTCGCGGGCCTTTTCGCGGCGATCATGTCCTCCGCCGACAGCTTCCTGAATATCGGCGCGGCGGCGCTCGTACACGACATCCCCCGCGCATTCGGCGCCGGCAAAGCCGCGACGAAGTTGCGCAATGCGCGGCTGGCGACCGTGGCGATCGCGATCACGGCGGCGCTGGTCGGACTGTACTGGGGTGACCTCGTCGCGCTGCTGGGCGCGTTCGGCTGGGGCACGTTCGCGGCGGCGCTGGTGCCTGTCGTGGCGATCGGCTTCAACTGGAAGCGGGCGACGGCGGCGGCGGCCAACACGGCCATCATCTTCAGCCTGGTGGTGAACTTCGGGATCAAGCTGTTCAGCATCGAGTTGCCGGGGGGAATCGACGGTGGCGCACTTGCGCTGACGGGCTCGCTCGCGCTGTTCTTCGTGGTCTCGATGCTTTCCAAGCCGAGGCCGCTCGACGCCGACATTGACGCGGTGATGGATCTCTGACTCTGCTTACGTCCCGGGCTGGTACAGCGCAAGCACCGCGCCGGCGGGATCCTGGATGACACAGGTCCGCTCCTGCTGTGGGGCCCCGGTGGGGCCGGTGAGGATCCTGCCGCCGAGGTCTTCGCAGCGCCGGGCGCTCGCCTCGATGTCTTCGACGATGACGTACATGATCCACTGGGCCGGAAGGCCCGTGTTAACGCCCCGGGCATGGCAGACGCCGGCGACGGCCTCGCCGGATTCCGGCGGCGTCATGGTGAAGTCGTTGTATCCGCCCATGTCCACCGGGAGGGCCTTCCACCCCACGACCTCGCTGTAGAAGTTCCGGATCTCCTCGGCGTTGTCCACCGTGAGGTCCGTCCATCCGATCGTGCCGACTCCGCCTGCCATGTCTTGTCTTCCTTCGCCCCTGCGCCCCATCTTCTTACGATACCAGCCCCTTCGTCAGCCGCATGAACGCGGTCTCCAGGTTGACCTTCTCCTGGTGGATCGACGACAACCGGAAGCCCTGGGCAATCAGCCTGTTGGGAAGCTCGGCAATGGGCAGACCGCTGTTCGGATCGATCGTCAGGTTGATGCGCGGTACGCCGTCGTCATGCACCACCTCGACGCTCATGATGCCGGCGACGGCTTCCAACAGCTTGACGGCGTCCTCGGTTCGCTCCTCGACGACGATGTGCACGATCCGGCCGACGTTGGCGCGGGCCATGACCTCGACGACAGTCCCGGAGAAGATCAGCACGCCCTGCTCGATGATCCCCACCGTGTCGCAGAGTTCGGCGAGCTCGTGAAGGATGTGCGAGCTGATCATGATCGTCTTGCCCATCCGGCGCAGTTCCTTGAGCAGTTCGCGGACCTCGATGCGGGCGCGCGGGTCGAGCCCCGATGCGGGCTCATCGAGCAGGAGCACTTTCGGGTCGTGCAGGAGCACGCGAGCGATCGACAGCCGCTGCTTCATGCCGCGGCTGAGGCCGTTGACCTCCGAGTTGGCCTTGAAGTGCAGGTCGGTGAGGTCAAGGACGTCGCGGACGACCTGCTCGCGCGCGGTACCGTGGATGTCGTAGCAGGCGGCGAAGAACTCCAGGTACTCGGCAACGACCATGTCCTCGTAGGCGCCCATGAAGTCGGGCACGTACCCGATGAGCGGCCGGATCTGCGGATTCTGGTAGCCGATGACCTTGCCGTCGATGCGGGCTTCGCCCCACGTGGGCTTGAGCAGTGTCGCCAGGATCTTGATGGTCGTGGTCTTGCCGGCGCCGTTGGGGCCGATGAAGCCGTAACAGGCGCCCTGGTCGATGGACATGTTGAGGTTGTTCAGCGCGATCAACTCTCCGTACTTCTTGGTCAGGTTGATCGTTTCGATCATCGGCATGGAGCTATCCTACCGGCTCCGATCAGCGCTGCGGTCGGGGCGGCTGCCGCCGACCGAGCTGGCGATGATCTTCGCGTCGTCGAGCGGCAGCGGATAGATCCAGCGCACCACGGTCAATCCCCGGCTGTGCGGTGTCTCGCCATCGACGGTGAGCGGTACCGGGGTCGAGGAATTCTCCAGGTAGCCGATCACGATCAGGCACGGGCGTGTGAACCACGCCGAGAGATCGAGCTCACGCCCGAGTCTCCGGATCACCACCGCGGTGTCCGGGTCCTTCTTGTCCTCGGTGATGTACGTCGGCGGCCCGAGCTGGTGGTAGATGCTGAGCATCTCGATGTACTTGCGCACCTCGCCCGGCTTCAGCTGTGCACCACTGCCGCTCATACCGAAGGCGTCGAAGCGGTCGCTCTCATGCGGGGCGATGTACGTGTCGTGAATGTTCCGTTGCAGGAACGTCCTGCCGCTCGGCACCAGGAACTCGGCGAGCGACAGCCTCGTACCGGGGTACCATGGCGCACGGCCGGCATCCGACGCCCAGATGTGGCCCACGTTCAGCATCTCGCCGGAACGGGTCCGCGGCACCCACGGGAGCTCGTTGTCCTCCCAGAGGTACTCGCGCCGCTTCATGCGGGTGTTGCCCACCCAGATCACGCGCACATTGCTCAGGATCCCGGGCAGATCGTTGATGAGCGTTCCGGTGAATCGCGCCGACGTTCCCGGGCCGCCGGTGACGGTGATCGGGTCGTCGGGGTCCACCCGCAATGTTCCACCCCAGTCCGGATCCAGGGCGCCCATCCAGTTCAGATACAGTTGCGTCGCCGTGGCCCGCGCCGGCACCCGGTAGTTCGCGGGAGAGCGTGCCACGTCGACCAGGTAACGGTCCACGTTGGGGAATCGCTCCGGCTGTCTCGGCGGCGGCGCCTCCCAGGTGTACAGCAGGTCCTGCCCGCGCTGAACGGGATCGCTGTCGATGGACACGCCCACGTCGCCATAGCCGGGCAGGTACAGGGCTCCCCAGCTCACGGCCCGCTGGAAGTGCGGCTCGCTGTCCAGGCCGGCGTCACCGGGACGCACCACGTGATCGAGGAAGGTGACGTGCAGGAACTCGGTGTCACTCTGTCTCAGCAGGCGGACACCGCCCCAGGCCACGGCCGTGAACAAGCCACCGGTCGCCGCGAAGACCAGCCAACTGTGGCGGACGCGCCCGTGCTGCTTGAGGAAGAAGAACAGGCCCGGACCGGCGATGGCCCAATACGCGCCGAACAGCAGCACCGCCGCCAGCAAGCCGGCCGAGGCCTCCCTCGACTTGTCGACATCATTCCTCAGGACTTGCCTGTCGCCGATGAATACCTCGTTCGCCCCCCCCCTCGTGAGCATGCGCGGATCGTTGGACTCCATCGCCAGCAACTCCTGGGGCTGGGGCGTGTCGGCGCGTCGGCCGAGGATACGGTTCCAGAAGACGTCGGCCTGCGGGAGCCGCATGCTGGCGAGCCGCTGGGACGCCAGGTCGATCCCGACGATCGTGATCCGGCCGAAGTCGACGAGCCGCTGAATAACGACCACGCGCCCGTCCGGCAGCGCGATCAGCGGCTCGTACCGGTTGTCGATGGAGGTGTAGGCTCCGCCGATCTCACTGAAGACCCGCACGGTCAACTCGAAGTCGCGGATGGGTCCGAGCCTGCTCTTGGAGAGGACGGGCATCAGCTCCGAGAGCATCAGGTCATCCTTGCGCGGGGCCTGCTGGACGAGCAGGTCGTCGAGCGAGGTCTGCCCGCGCGCGCCGAGCACCCACGGGTTGCCCGCCTCCGGCAGGATGATCACGAGGTGCCCGCCGCGGCGAACGTATTCGCGCAGGGCGCCGGCCGAATCGACCCGAAGCTGCTGCGGCAGCGCATCGGTCCACACCACCGCCTCGAACGGTGCGAGGCCTTGCCAGCGATCGGGCATCGCCCGGGGCGCGACACCGGAGATGATCCGAGTCTCCTCGTGGGCGCCGGGCGGGCTCGTACGGGTGTTCCAGGTGTTGGAATAGTCATCGAGCCTCGCCCGTGCCCGGCCCACGACCGCGATCATGCCGGCCTCGAGCGGAACTCGCGTGGAACCGCTGGTTGCCGGGCTGATACGTCTTCCGCCCAGCTCGCGGCGGCGGTCGCCGTCGCGTTCCTCGAACACCCGCACCGTCCAGATCGTGTCGTCCGTCGTGTGCGGCGACAACGGCGCGTACAGCCACACCGGCGAGCGAGTGCCGGGGCTCAGCGTGATCGACCGCCCGTACTCGGCAATGTCGCCCTCGGCATTGGGGACCTCCCACTGGACCCAGCACGGTGTCGGATCGTCCAGCGAGCTTGTCAGGATCAGCCGGAGTGCCGTGAGTGCGCCGGGACGATACGCGTTGCCGATCCCGAACTGCTCGACCTCGACCCGAACGTCCGCGTCATCTGCTGCAGCGCCGGCGGCGGATGTCACGGCGCCGAGCGCGGCCAGGAGAGCCGGAAGCATTCGCCGGAGGGTCATCCCCAGACTGTAGCACGGACGCGCGGTCAAGTCGGGCGGCCATCTCGCCGATCCCCCTTAGGGTATGGGTGACACGAACCTTCCCGCGGAAGTCTGGTTCCTGGTGGCGATGATCGCGGCCATGACCGTGACGATGTGCCTGAGGGTGCTCGTCGCGGCGATGCGGTACGAACACGATCGCAGGAAACTCGCCGGTGAGGTCGACGAACTTCGAAAGCGTTACTCGCTCTCGTATCCCGACGTCATCGTGTCCGTGGACGTCGTGTCGGACATGGAATCCGATGCCAGGGCGGCGTGAGACAGCGCGGGCGGCTCGATGTGCTTACCGATTCGCCGCCTGATGCACGCGTGCAAACTGCGCCAGCATCGCCGCCTGCGAGCGCATCCCCATCTCGAAACAGCGCAGTTCGAACTTCTCGTTCGGTGAGTGGATGCGGTCGTCGTCGAGTCCGAAGCCGACCAGCAGGGAGTCCACACCCAGCAGGCGCTGGAACGAGCCCGCCACCGGGATCGAGCCGCCGCAACCGATGAGCACCGCCGGGCGGTGGTAGACGGACTCCAGTCCGGCGAGCGCCGCTTCCAGGTACGGCGAATCGGTGGGGACCCGTACGGCCGGACTCGTGCCGTGGGAGGTGATCTCCCAGCGACAATCGGTCGGGGTGCGGTCGTGCAGGAACTCGACGAGGCCGTCGTACACCTTCGTCGGGTCCTGGTCCGGCACGAGCCGGCAACTGATCTTCGCGGACGCCCGAGCCGGGATGATGGTCTTGGCGCCCTCACCGGTGTAGCCGCTCCAGAGCCCGTTGATGTCGCAGGTGGGCCGTGACCAGATGCGCTCCAGCGTGCTTCGATCCGCTTCGCCCACGGCGGTCTTGAGGCCGGCATGTCCGAGAAACGTCGCTTCATCGAATCCGAGCCCCCTCCATTGGTCGCGCTCGGCGAGGCTGATCTCGCGTACGTCGTCGTAGAAGTGGGGGATCCGGATCACGCCGCGATCGTCCTTGAGTTGACCGAGGACCCGCGCCAGCTCGTTGGCGGGGTTGACGGCCGCGCCGCCGTACATGCCCGAGTGCAGGTCGTGGCTCGGCCCGTGAAGCGACACCTCCACGTACACGAGCCCGCGCAGCATGGAGGTGATCGCGGGGGTGTCAATGTCCCACATGGCGGTGTCGGTGATCACGGCGGCGTCGGCGGTGAGCACAGCGGTGTTGGAGGCCAGGAAGGGGTCGAGGCTGGGGCTGCCGGACTCCTCCTCGCCTTCCAGCAGAACGGTCACGTTCACCGGCAGCGACCCGTGCACGTGGTGCCACGCGCGGAACGCCTCCACGAAGGTCATGAGCTGGCCCTTGTCGTCCACGGCGCCGCGGGCCACGATCCGTCTGCCGTGCGGGCCGTCGACGATCGTCGGCTCGAACGGCGGTGAGTCCCACAACTCCAGAGGATCGGGCGGCTGCACGTCGTAGTGCCCGTAATAGAGGATGTGCGCGACGGTGTCGGTGTCATGGTCCCGGCAGGCCGCCGTCACCATCGGCTGGCCGGCGGTGTCGTGCACGGACGACTCGAAGCCGATCGTGGCAAGGTCGTCGGCGAGCAGGTCGGCCGCGGCCCGGGTCTGGGGGCGATACTGCGGGTCCGTGGAGATACTGGGGATCCGCAACAGTGCGGACAGCCGTTGGACTGCGCCGTCAAAGTCATCGCGAAGCCGTTGGAGCACTGGAGCGAGTGCGTCACTCATGGGTCATGGGTCAGACGGAAAACGCGGCCGCCGAGAGGTAGATGACGACAACCAGCCCGAACATGACCATGAACATGAACGCGACCCACCGGTGTACGAACTGCACCTCGACGATCGGGTCGAGCCGTGGCGATTGGTGGTCGGATACTCCCGGGATCCCCTCCATCTCAACGTAGCTGCGTGCGGGTCGTTGCCGGAGATCACAACCGCACCGGGCACAGCGGGGTGCCAGGCCGTTGCGAAGAAGTGCTCCGTCATAGCCGCACGCAAGGCACCGCCGTCGAAGCAGGCGCGGGTCGAGTCTCCGGGAGGTGCTCAGAATCATTCTTCCCGTGTCCTTCAGGCAACCATCCAACCAGGTTCCCGTCTCGCCAAGACTAGCATGGTCCGTTGGTCATGCCAGAAAAAAGGTCCATTCGGGCTCACTCGAGCTCCATGCACTCGGTGTGCTCGCCCTCGACGGCGCACTGGACGATGCCGTCGACGATCCGCAGTGCCACGGGCGTCGTCATGATCCAGTCGCAGCCCAGCGGCAGTGAGAGCAACTCGCACTCCTGGGGCGGCCCGGGCCACCAGCCGTTGTCGCTGGTGAGCACGGTGGGGCTGTCGGGCACTTCGATCGCGGTCACCATGGAGGTGATCGCCGAACCGTTGAGGTCGTCCCTGAACATGTCCTCGCAGTGGTCGCAGGTGCGGCTGTAGAAGACGACATAACGCGTGCCACTGTCCAGGCCGCTGGGCTTGCGGGGCATGAAGGAGAAGAGTTCCACTTCGGTCCAGGGCTTGCCGACCCAGCTTCCCACGTCCTTGGCGAACCAGAAGGAGGGTACGGGGGTCACGTTGGAAACGACGACGGGCGCGCCGCCGTGACCGTTGCCGTTGCCGTTGTCGTTCGTCGTGGTCGTGGTGGTACGGGTCTCCAGGGGATGGATGACCATCCAGTAGCTCAGGCCGAAGCCGCCGGCGATGAGCACGGCCGCCAGCACCGCCGGCGTGCGCGACGGGGCCGCCGGGATCAGCGGGGACGGATCGAACAGGACGACGCCCAGCAGCAGTGACCCGTCTATGGCCAGTATCACCCAGGGGGGGATCTTGACGTTGCCGAGGCAGCCGCAACTCGTCACGTTCCCCTGGACCATCTCGCCGATCAGGACCAGGCAGAAGACGCTGAGCAGGAATATCGCCATCGGCCGGGCGAGCCGGGCCATGCACAGCATCACGGCGATGGCCAGGAATTCCAGACCGATCAGGACTGCCAGCGTCCAGTGGAGATCCAGGTTCATCCTGGCGGCCAACGGCAGGATGGTCTTGCCCGGCAGGTTGCTGGGCGTCCCCTCCATGAGCTTGAACAGCGCTCCCGTGAGCACCCACGCCGGGACGAACACCCGTGAAAGGACCTGACCTATCTTTGCACCTGACATGGACCGCCTCGCAACCGTCGACCGGATACCCCGACGGGGGACCGGCCTCGGCGGCGGATCATAGCTGCCGTACGATTTTTTGGGGCACCGTGCTGTCAGAACCGCGCAACGAAGGCATCATATCTCTCGTCGGCAACGGAGTGAGGCCGGGCCTCGGTCCATCCCGGCCCCCGACCTACGGTTCGACCAACGTCCGAAAGGATCTCACGATGCACAGTTCCAGCCTCGATCCACGGCGCGCCGGCGGCGTCCTGACGCTCGCACTGCTGAGCGGTCTGGTCGCGATTCCCGCGGCCGTGCAGGCCCAGTCAGGCCGGCACCGGGTGATGGTCTTCGATGACGACTCCGGCAGCGGGCCCCAGGTTCTCCATTTCACCGGGCCCGACTTCGGGCAGCTTCGCACCCCCGACTTCGTCCGCCGGGACCTGCCGATTTTCCGGGAGCATCTGCGTCTGGACGGGGTCCAGCACGCGATCGTCCAGGTCCTGCTCGACGGGTACCTTGACGCCTTCAAGCTGCTCGTGGAGACGTCGACGGCGCAGGGCCACTTCGCGCCGCCTGGCATGGGCATGGGCATGGGCATGGGCATGGGCATGGGCATGGGCATGAACATGACCTTCGGTGGCGACCCGGATGGCGAGGGTGGTCAGGATATCGGCGCCATCATTCGCGACGCGATCCAGAACGCCGGCGGGCTCACCGACATCGACATCGACGCCGACGGCTCCGGCAAAGTTGCCATCGCGATCATGGTCGGCGCAGGGGACGGCGGCGACATGAACGACCTGGGTGCCGACGTCGACCTCGGCGAGGAGAGCGTCGCGGTCTGGGCCATGACCGCCGAGGGTGAGGCCGGCGACGGGCCGTCAACGGGCGTCTTCATCGCCGTCGGTGGTTCCGACGGTGTCGAGTTGCCCGACGAGGTGCGCGAGAAGCTCGAGCAGATCGCCCGGGAAATGGCCGAACGGCTCAAGGCCAGGATAGAGGAGGCCGAGGCGAACGGCGTTGATCTCGCCGACCAGTTGCCTTCCGCGGAGAACTTCGAGGACCACAGGGCCCGCATGGACGACATGCGGAAGTCCATGGAGACGTTCAAGCGTCAGAAGGCGATCTTGAAACAGGAATTCCTGGCGCAGGTCCGCGGCCGGCTCACCGCCGAACAGTTCGGCAACTGGCCCGGCTTCGAGCGGGCGTTTACCCGTATCAAGACACTGCCGAACGGCCGGCTCGACGGCGAACGCACGGACCTGCTGGTCGTCGCCGGCGACCTGGACCTCAGCGAGGAGCAGCGAGAGGCCGTCGCCGAGCAGCTTGAAACGTACGAGCTCGCGCTGGACGAAGCCCTGCGTGAACGAAACGACTACGTCGATGACGCGACGGCCCGGATGGACAAGGCCATCCAGGATCGCGACTTTGACAAGGCGTTGTCGATCGTCGACAGCGCGACGCGGCGGCGGGTAGCCGTCCGCAGCGTGAACGATCGCTCCGTCGACGCCATCGCCGGGACACTTCCCGCCGAGCGTGCCGCGGAGTTTCGTGCCGACGCGATGCGGCGCTCATACCCGCGTGTCTACCAGCGGACGGTCGGACAGAAGTCGTTCAAGAAGGCGCGGGCGCTGCCGGGCCTCGACGAGGAGACGCTGGCCGGCATTGCCGCGATCGAGGAGGCCTACGAGGCCCAACTCGCCGTGCTGAACGAGCGCATTCGCGCGACGATCCATCGCCACCAGCCGAAAGAGACCCGCCAGGCGATCGAGCGGATCGCGGCGATCATGTCAGGCGAGGGTGACGGAATGCTGCGCCTGGTCGGCCACGACGAGGACGACCCCGTTCGCGCGGCGTTCAAGAAGCGAAGAAACCTCGACGAGCGCTACATGAAGCAGTTGCACGCGACGCTCACCCCCGACCAGGTGGCCCGGTTGCCCAGGCTGCCGTCGGAGCGACGGAGCATGCCGTTCATCATGCAGCGATCGACCGCGTCGGACTGAAGAAAAGGACCCTGGGTCCTTTTCCTGCCCTCGGTCCTTTTTCAGAGATCCGGGTTCATCGTGTAGGTCCCCGTCAGTGTCGCTTCGGCGAGCACGTGCCCCTCGATCGCCTGCCGTACGTCGGCGGCCGTGAACTCGCCCTTCACCGGGCAGGTGTCGATGTCCAGCGCGAACAGCATGAAGTGGTACCGGTGCACGCGCTGATCGTTCCACGGCGGGGCGGGTCCGTCGTAGCCGCGGTAGGTCCCGCCCATCTTCGGGTCGCCGGCGAACCAGCCGGTGTAGTCCGTGACGCCCTGCCGCGCGGCAGGCGCACCCGCCGGGTTGACCGGACTCTTCTTGCCGCCTGGGGTCACGCCGTCGCTGCACTCGCCCGCGGCGACGCCGGTGCACGTCGGAGGGATGTCCACCATGACCCAGTGATGAAAGTCGGCGCGTGGCAGGTCCGCGGGCACGACGGCCCCTTCCTTGTTCACGTCGTCCGGCACGGTGGGGGCGTCGGGATCGACCACGATCAATGCGAGCGAGCGGCATCCGTCGGGGACGCCGGACCAGACGAGCGGCGGGTTGCGGTTGTCCGAGAAGGTGAAGTGTGTCTCGGGGTCATGCTTTCCGAAGGCGAACTCCGGCGGGATCGACCCCTCGTGCGCAAAGCCTGGACTGGTGATTTCCATGGGTGCCAATCTATCACATGCGGGTCGCACGCGGCAGTGACACGCTGTCGGCGCCGACGAGTCCGGCGAGCCGACCCAGCGCCGACCGCAGCGCCGACATCCGCGAACGGGTCGGCCGCACGCCGGGCTCCCACCACACGCCCCGAACCTGCAATTCCCCGCGGTCGCGGTGCAGCTTGGGGTCGAGCCGGCCGACGAGGCGGTCGCCCTCCATGATCGGCATCACGTAGTAGCCGTAACGCCGCTTCGCCGCCGGAGTGAACGCCTCGAAACGGTAGTCGAAGGCGAACAGTCGGGCCGTCCGCGCGCGGTCACGGAGGATCGGGTCGAAGGGGCACAACAGGCGAATTCGTTTCGGCGGCGGGGCCGGCCGTGTGGCGCGATGCTCCCAGTCGGGCCTGGCGTAGCCGCGCCACGGCCTGCCGTTGCCGGCCGACGCCACTTCGACGGTGACCAGGTCACCGGCATCCGTGGCCGCGGTGCACCAGTTCCGCGCTTCCGCCAGCGTCACCGCGCGCAGGAAACGGGCGATCTCCCCCGTCGTGGCGATGCCGAGGCGATCGATCGCCGCCGCGCATGCCCAGTCGACGTGCGCGCGGTCGTCGGGCACCGGCAGGTCCGTATAGCCCGCCATCACCCGTTCGGTGAGGTCGTAGGCTTTCTGGAAGTTCTCGCGCCGCGCGATCGACAACGTCCCGCTGCGCCACAGGATCTCCAGCGCCGCTTTCTGCGGCTTCCACTCCCACCAGCCCCCGCCGGCCCTGGGGTTGCTCTGGAAGTCACTCGACTTCAACGGGCCCTCGGCGGTGATGCGGTCGACGACGTGCGTGAGCGTCTGCGCCTGGTCGCCGCTGAAGTGCTCGGCCCACCACGTGCCCGTCAGACGACGGGCCCGGAACCGCTCGAAACGAACCTGCCAGTGGCCGAACCACTCGCTGGGGATCGCCGACGCATCGTGGGTCCAGTGCTCGAAGAGCGTCCGGTTCCGCTCCAGCAGGCGATGGAGCATGCGAGGCTCGTAGCCGTCGAGGCGGCCCGCCAGGATCAGGTGGTGCGCGCGCTCGATGACGTTGATCGAGTCAACCTGGACGTACCCCAGCTTCTGCACAATTTTCCGGACGACTGCGGGAGTGGCCCGCCGGGCCGGGTCATCGAGCAGCCCCTGGGCGCCGAGGAACAGACGCCGGGCGGTGGACGCGTTGACGGTTGGGACGGCTCGCGGCGGCACGAGGGCAACTCTACTGTGTCGCGGCAACTCCTGTAGCATGCCGGCCATGAAGGCGTGGATGAGTCACGTCGCGGTCCCACTGCTCGCCGCGCTGGGCTTCGCGTCCATCGGCGCGAGCGGGCAGGATACACCGGCGCCGCCCCCCGCCGAAGCCGTCGCTGCCGAGACGCCTAGGCCCGTCCCGAAAGAACTCGACAGCCCCGGCTCCACGATGCGCACGTTCCTGGAGGCGATGAAGAAGCAGCCCCAGGTCTACGAGACGGCCGTCTCGTGCCTGGACCTGAGCCTCGCGGGCGAAGAGAAGGCGCAGGGCGACGCGACCAAGCTCTTCGGCATCCTGAACAGGATCGAGCATGTGGCGTGGTGGCTGCTGCCGGATGCGCGGGCGGTCGGGCCGGACGGCCCGGAGGCGGACCGCGCCGAGTACGTCTTCTTTCCGCGATACCCGGACCACGCGTGGATAGACCGGCGGGTGGACGTCGGCGACCACCGGATCGTGCTGGCACGCACGACCGACGGGGCATGGAAGTTCTCCGCCGAGACCGTGGCGGGTATCGGCCGGCTCTACGACCGGCTGCGCCAGCTTCCGGTGTTGTCGGGCCTGGTCGACGAGCGCGATCTCAGCCTGTTGCTCCGGATGGAGAGCGCGTTGCCGGACGTGCTGGTCGAGGGCAAGTTCCTCACGCTCAAGTACTGGCAGTGGATCGGCCTGTTCATCCTGATCTTCACCGGGATCGTCCTGGACTTTTCCGTCAGGATCATTCTGTCGGCGACGTCTCGACGTCTCATCGCCAGGAAGGGTGGTGAGGCGAAGAGGGACACGGTGCGCAAGAC
The DNA here is from genome assembly GCA_022562915.1 of Planctomycetota bacterium. Lineage (GTDB taxonomy): Bacteria > Planctomycetota > Phycisphaerae > Phycisphaerales > SM1A02 > JADFOJ01. Next base: position 23,740 of record JADFOJ010000006.1, read on the forward strand.
GGTCCGCCCCTTCGGGCTCGCCGTGGCGGCACTGTTCTGGCTGGCCGTGATCAGGCTGCTCGACCTGCCGGTGGAGGTCCTGAAGGTCCTGCTGCCGGCGGTTCGGTTCTTCGCGATGCTGGCCGGTGTCTGGGCGGGCTTCCGCCTCACGGACCTTGTCGGCGAGGTCTTCCAGAGCAAGGCCGCGAAGACCCAGACCAAGATCGACGATCTGCTGGTGCCGCTGGTCCGCAAGACCGTGAAGATCTTCATCTTCGTCTTCGGCATGATTTACATTGCCGACAGTCTGAACATCAAGATCGCGCCGCTGCTGGCGGGTCTCGGCATCGGCGGCATCGGGTTCGCCTTCGCCGCCCGCGACACGCTGGAGAACTTCTTCGGCAGCCTGACCGTCGTGGTGGACCGGCCGTTCCAGGTCGGCGACTGGGTGGTGATCGGCGACGTGGAGGGCACGGTCGAGGACGTCGGGTTCCGCTCCTCGCGGGTCCGCACGTTCTACAACTCGCTGGTCACGATACCCAACGGCATCCTCGTCCGGGCCACCGTGGACAACTACGGGCGCCGCAAGTACCGCCGGTTCAAGACCCATATCAGCATCACGTACGACACTCCGCCGGCGAAGATCGAGGCGTTCTGCGAGGGTATCCGGGAGCTGATCCGCCTTCACCCCTACACCCGCAAGGACTATTACCAGGTGTGGCTGCACCAGTTCGCGCCGTCGAGCCTCGACGTGCTGGTGTACGTGTTCCACGAGGCGCCGGACTGGACCACCGAGCTTCGCGAGCGGCACCGGCTCATGCTCGACATCATCCGGCTCGCCAGGCACCTCGGCGTCGAGTTCGCGTTCCCGACCGAGACGCTGCACCTGTACCAGGAATCCCATGACGCCCAGGCGGCCACGAGCCCGCCACCGCCCGCGCCCGGCAGCGGCGACGACGAGAGGGCAATGACGGACGGCCGCCGCGCCGTCCGCGCCGTGACCGCCGAAGCCGATTGGCGCGCCGGCAAGCCCGCCCCGTACGTCTTCACGGAGGCGTCGAAGGCCGATGAGGACGCGCAGATCGAGGCGACGACCGGCGGCGACGGGTGACCCGAGACTGACCGGCGTCCGGTCACTCGAAGATCTCCGTCCCGTCAGGCGCCGGCGAGGGGAACGCCGAATCGCAGTGTTCGCAGCGATCTCTATTGGTGACGCGTTTCTTGCCGCAGGCGTCGCAGGGCAACCTCGCCGGCCAGTCCCGCAGACACCACAGCAGCGCAAGCCCCATCGGGCCCGCGAAGAAGTTGAACACGCTCCAGCCCCATCGCCGTCCCCGGCTGAACGCATACCGGCGGGCCAGACGCATCGTCACGACCGCGCACGCGATCGCCATGAGCGACATGACACCGTACACGACGTCTGCCCGGATCGGTCCGTCCGGATCGAACGACGACTCTCCCAGCGCACGCGTGACCACGAATGCCGTGCCCATGGCCGCGAGCGGTACGGTGAGACCGAGGGCCACGTCGTACCATGTCGAGCCGGAGTACTGCCGGGGAATCGCCGGCAGCTCGTGCCTCGCCACGAGGGCGCCGTTCGGTCCGTAGACGATGAGATCACCGGGGAGCTCGAGGGCCTCGACGCACGGCCGGTGCGACGGGCTGTACCACACGAAGAAACGCTGCGGGTTCTCAGTGGCGGCGAACTGCAGGTACCCGTAGCGCACAAGGTCGTGCTCGATGTCGGCGGCGGTGAGGACCTCGCCATCGCGGGTCATGAACCGAACGGTCCGGTCCGTCACCACGACGAATTCGTTGTGGTCACGCGAGCGCAGAGCGGTGAGGGCGAGCACGCGTTCTCCCGCGGGCGCGATCATCGTTGCGATCGTGCGCTCGCGGGGCTTGAGACGGTAGACGACGTCCTCGAACACCAGCACGTTGCCCCACGTGGAGACGATGGACTCGCCGAATCGTTGCACGGGCGACTCCGGCGGTGCCCTGTATTCCGTGGGGCCGAGTCGCCCCACGAGCACAGTGCGCTCCAGGTCGAACGCCAGGACGAGCCGCTCCCGGAACGAGTACAGCCACTGCGTCTGTCCCACCCCCCCGACGTGCCGGTAGAACGTATCCGCGTGCCGATACCCGTGGGCACGGTTTGGATCCGGCTCCGATTCGTCGGGGATGACCACGGTGTCGGTTCCGAGGAACATCGCGTACCAGCGATCGCTCTCCTGGGCCTCACGCTCCAGTGGCCGGTTGTGTGTGCCGTCGAGATTGGTGATCTCGATCGCGCGGTTCCACCGGTCCCGCACGAGACGCACGACCTCACCGTCGCGCGTGATCCGGTAGGTGGTCCGTGTTCCGGGGCCCGTGGCGGCCGCGCCGGCGATCGCCGCCAGCACCATGCCGCCGATCACGAACACGATCGCGATCCCCGCGAGCAGGCTCGCGCCCAGCGCTGCCTTGGCGGCCAGGGGCTGCGGCCCGTACTGGCCCCCGCCGACAAAGCTCCCCCACGCGGCAACGCCCAGAACGCCCGCCGCGACGATGATCGCGAGGAGGGCGAGCCAGAAATACCAGACGGACACGACGATCACCGAGCAGATGATGGCGACGCCCACGGCCAGGACACGGCTGCCGTACCACCTCGCGTCGCGCATGCCGACCAGGAGCCCGGCGAGGTAGTACACCGAGCCTGTCAGCACGTCGGCGAGCCCCGGCAGCACCATCGGCCAGTAGAATGGCGCCGGGACGTGTCCCGGCATGGCGAGCCATGCGTTGGCCGCCGCCAGCGGGAGACCGACCGCCAGGAAGTACAGCACGAGACCCGCCGACATCTTGGCGAGCGCGATGGTCGTCCTGGACATCGGGCGGTGTACGAGGAACGCCCAGAGGTCGCGACGCTTCTCCGTGAGGACGTGCAGGACACCGAGAAAGAGGCCGGCCAGCGGGCACGCCACCACGCTCCATTGCTGGAACCGTTCAAACGGCGGCACGTACCTTCCCGGCCGCGTCACGTCCCAGGCGAAGTAGATCGCCGCGATCGTCATGATCGCCAGCACGGCGAAGGCCCACGTGAGGCCCTGTCGCAGCTCTTTGAAGAACAGGGGCTTCATGGCGTGGCCTCCGGATCAGGCAGCAGGAGGTTCTTCTCACCGCGATCGCCGAGGTAGTCAATGAACGCGTCCTCCAGGCCGATGGGTACTTCCTGGACACTCGACGCGCCCAGCGAGCCGACGGCGGCGCGCACCCGGTCGTCGACGTTCGCGATGGTGAGCTGGAGTTCCCGCCCGTCACGGAACGCGTGGACGAGGCCCGGCAGCGTGGGGGTGTCCGGCGGCGGCGAACCGTCCCACGCGAGCACGAAACGCGAGATGCGCCGTTGAAACGTCGCCAACGTGCACGACGCCCGCAGCACGCCGCGATCCAGGACCGCGATCCAGTCCGCGACCCGCTCGACGTCGCCGAGCAGATGCGACGAGAACAGGATCGTCCTGTCCTTGCCGCGTGTGACCGCGATCATCGCCTCCAGCAGCGAGCGGCGGGCCACGGGGTCCAGCCCCAGCGCCGGGTCGTCCAGGATCAGCAGTTCGGGCTCCGGGGCGAGTGTGAGCGCGAGGCACAGGCCCGCGCGCTCGCCACGCGACAGCTCGCGGGCGCGTCGTTCGGGGCCGAGACGAAAGTGTTCGAGAACCGCCCGGAAGATCGATTCGTTCCAGCTCCGGAAGCACGCCGCCTGGAAGCGGCCGCACTCGCCGATCCGCATCCAGTCATACACGGGGTGGCCTTCGGCCATGTAGCCGATACGCGACCGCGCCGTCTCGGAGAGCGCGCGGCTGTCCTCGCCGAGCACGCGCGCCTCGCCGCGGGTCGGCTCGAGAAGCCCGAGCAGCATGCGGATGGTCGTCGTCTTGCCGGAGCCGTTGCGTCCGAGGAATCCGAAGATGCACCCTCGCGGCACGGCGAGATCGAGATCGGAGACCACCGTTCTCGACCCGAAGCAACGCGAGAGTCCCTTTGTCTGGATCACGAAGTCGTCCATCGTCGTGCGTCCTCGCCTACGAAGGTTCCAGTCCGTATTCGCGCAACTTCTCCTGGAGGGCAGCCGTGACGTCGTCTGCCGAGAAATCCAGCAGCGCGGCCTCGCTCACCAGTGCCTCCAGCAACGGCGCGAGACGCCGCCGCCGGTGGGCCCTGGTGTACACCTGCCGTTTGGTGGCCACGAAGTACCCTTTGCCCTGCTGGGACTCGATGACGCCGTCCCTCGCCAGCTCGCCGTACGCGCGGGCTACCGTGTTGGGGTTGATGACCAGTCGCTGGGCCAGTGACCGGACGCTGGGAAGCCGATCGCCGGGCGTGAGCCGCCCCCGCAGGACGACCAGGCGGATCTGATCGATCAGCTGCCGGTAAATGGGAGTCGTGCTTCCCGTCGAGATGCGGCAGTCAAGAGGCACGGGTCAGGCTCCGACAACTGTACTAAGCACACTAATACAGTAGGACGACGCACGGCCCGTGTCAACCGCGGGCACCGCCCGACGGACTGCTCGCTAACGGCTCTCTTCGATCATCTCGCAAAGCAGGTGAACGACGACCTGGTGCGCCTCCTGTACGAACGCGGAGTCCGTCGCGTCGATGGTGATCTCGTGGTCGCACAGCGGACCGCACTCGCCGCCGCCCGATCCGAGCAGGCCGACGGTCAGCGTGGCGGACTGCTTTGCCGTCTTGAGCGCCTCGACGAGGTTCGGGCTCCTGCCCGACGTCGAGAGGACCAGCAGCACATCGTCCGGGTCGAGCAGGGCCTCGCACTGCCGCGCGAAGATGTTCTCGAAGCCGAAGTCGTTGGCGATGCAGGTGAGCGCGGTGGGGTCGGCGTTGAGACAGACCGCGCGGAGCGCCGGGCGGTCGCCCCGGTAGCGGCCGATGAGTTCCTCGGCGAGGTGCAGCGCCTGTGCCGCCGAACCGCCGTTGCCCGCTGTATAGATCGTGCCGCCGCGGTGGAGCCGGTCGATCAGCGCCGTGGCGACGGCGTCGATGCGGTCGACCTGGTCGCGCAAGGACCGAATCGCGGCCATGCTGCCGTCGAGGCGGCGGAGGATCGTGTCGGCGTGGCTCATGGAGACTCCCACGCCCCGTCACACCCGCTCGATCGAGAGACCGTGCGCCTCGGCGACCGGCCGGTTCGTGAGGGTGCCGCGGCTCATGTTGACGGCGTTGCTGAAGTGGACGTCCATCCGGGCCAGTTCGTCGGCGCCGTGATCGACGATTTTCAGGATCCACGGCAACGTGGCGTTGGTGAGCCCCAGCGTCGCCGTGCGGGCGACGGCGCCGGGCATGTTGCCCACGCAGTAGTGCACCACGCCGTCGACCGTGTACACCGGGTCGCTGTGCGTGGTCATGCGGGCCGTCTCGACGCAGCCGCCCTGGTCGATGGCGACGTCGACGATCACCGAGCCGGGCTTCATGCGTTTCAGATCGCTGCGGGAGATGAGCCGCGGAGCCTTGGCGCCGGGAATGAGCACCGCGCCGACGATGAGATCCGCCCAGCCGAGGTGTTCGCGCACGGTGTGCGGGTCGGAGTAGATGTGCCTGACGTTGGCCGGCATGGATTCGCCGAGCACGCGCAGCCTGTCGAGATCAATGTCGAGGATGACGACCTCGGCGCCCATGCCCGCGGCGATGCGGGCCGACCACGATCCGACCACGCCGCCGCCGAGGACGAGCACTCGCCCCGGCTCGACGCCGGGCACGCCGCCCAGCAGCACGCCGCGCCCGCCGTGCGGGTTCTCCAGGTAGTCGGCGCCCTCCTGGACCGCGAGCTTGCCGGCAATCTCGCTCATCGGCGTGAGCAAGGGCAGCCGTCCGTGGTCGTCGGTCAGCGTCTCGTAGGCGACGGCGATGCAGTTGCTCTCGAGGCAGCCGAGCGTCAGGTCGCGGTTGGAGGCGAAGTGGAAGTACGTGAACACCGTCTGCCCGGCCCGAATGAGCGGGATCTCCTGCGGCTGCGGCTCCTTGACCTTGACGATCAGCTCCGCCCGCGCCCAGACGTCCTCGGCCGAGGGAACAATCTCGGCACCCACCGCGTCATACGCGGCGTCGGGGAAACCGGCGCCGACGCCCGCGCCGGACTGGACCAGCACCTGGTGACCGCGGGTGCAGAGCATCTCCACGCCGGCGAGGCGCATGGCGACGCGGAATTCGTCGGGCTTCACTTCGGCCGGTACGCCGACGATCATCGGGCGTTACTCCGTTGAGGCGGGGGATGGCGACGACCCCTCTGCGGGGATGATATCGGCAAGGCGTGGGACGTGCGGTCCTGCGTCCGACCGGTTATCTGCCGTGAAAGTCCGGGGGTGCTAGGATCAGTGTTTCAGCAGCCTGCCGAGGAATACGTTCATGATTCACGTTCGTCAAACGGTCCTGTGCGGTCTCGTGTGTGTCGCGATCGGCGGTCCGGCCGCCGCGCAGACCGGCGATGTCCTTCGGAAGCTCAACAGCGACGACACGGTCAAGGGGACCGAGCGCAGCAAGAGCTACCCCGTGCTCTTTGACGCGTATCTCGAACTCGATCCGCCGCCGATGGAGATTTCCGACCGGTTCAACATCAGGACGGTCTCACCGAAGATGCCCAGGTGGCCCTCGGTCAGCGACTGGGTGGAGTCCAACCCGGGCATGGCCGACGCGATCCTGGCATGTCTGAAATGCAACATCATCGGCCTGCCGTACGGCGTGGACGAAGTGAAGGCGTCGTACCGCGAGGCGGGACTCTTCGCCGCGGTCGGTGCCGACGGGAGCCCGCACAGCACCGGGTTCCCGTACCTCAACGCGATGGACGTCATCGCGACCTACGGGACGGCGGAGATCTACCGGCTCTTCGAGGCGAAGCAGACCGACCGGGCGCTGAAGCTGACGGTCGCGTACCTGTGGATTCTGCGGCAACTCTGCGATCGGGAGTTCCTCGATGAGAAGCTGAGGGGCATCACGCTGCTCGTCGAGGCGCTGGCGAATGTCCGCAGCACGTTCTACCTGTACCAGGACGACATCACGGCCGAGCAGTTCAAGAGGCTCGCCTGGTTCGACCTGCCGCAATTGCGCCCGGACCGGAATCGTCTGCACATCCCCGAAGGGGACCGAGTGGTCTCCGAGGCGCTGCTTGACGAGGTGTTCGACCCACGGACCGACCAGGCGGATCCGGAGAAGTTCGCCGACGCCTTCGCCGAGATCCAGTCGGCCGACGCCCCGCTGACACGGTTCGGGGCGGCCCGCCGGTGGAGGATGATCGCGACGGTCCACGGCAGCCTGGAGGCGTCCAAGGACCGGCTCAATCTCATCTACGACGACTGGTGGCGTCGATGGCGGGTGCAGGAGTACGACAGGATTCTCGATACTGAGACGCAGTTCGAACGAACCAATCCGGTCCGCTATGCGGCGGTGATCCACTCCATACAGGACATCCAGGACGTCTTCGCGATCCGCAATCTGCTGATCGCGTCGGTGAACGGGACGGCGGTGTCCGCGGGGCTCTGCGCATACAAGGTCACCTTCGGGAAGTTCCCCGACGACAAGGAGAAGACCTACGGCCAGTACATCCGCAAGCGGATCTCCGACATCGATCCATACGACGAGGACTTCGGGCGGCTCCGCTACCGGATACTGACGGGTGAAGAGTCGATCGACACACTGTTCGGCCGCCTCCAGCTCGCCGAGGGGCAGTGTCTGCTTTACAGTCGCGGACCGGATCACCGGGACGACCGCGCCCACCGGCACTCCGACGTCGGCGTCGACGGCAGCGACTATGTCTTCTGGCCACCGATGAAGACGTTGGCTCGGGAACAAGGGAGGATTAACTAGTGCCGCTTTGCGGCACTAGTTAATCCTAGAGAGTAGAAAATAGAGAGTAGAGAGTAGAAAGAAAGACTGGGTTTGTGGGGGGGGGGAGTTGCCGGTACCTTGGTGGGTATGGGTGACGTTGAGAAGATTGTCATTATCGGGAGCGGGCCGGCTGGATGGACGGCGGCGATCTATGCGGCGCGCGCGATGCTCGATCCGGTGCTGCTGGAGGGTGTTCCCAAGCAGAATGGGGGGTATGTGCTGCCGGGCGGTCAGCTGATGTTGACCACTGAAGTGGAGAACTATCCCGGCTATCCGGAGGGGATCGACGGGCCGAAGATGATGGCCGATTTCAAGAAGCAGGCGCAGCGGTTCGACACTCGGATCGAGGCCCGTGACGTTGTGCGGTGCGATTTCTCGACGCGCCCGTTTACCCTGGAGACACGAAACGGCAGCGGCGACGAGAAGACCGTGACCGCTCACGCCGTGATCATCGCCAGCGGCGCCACCGCCAACTGGATCGGTCTCGACAACGAGCGGCGGCTCGCCACGTCCGGCGGCGGAGTGAGCGCGTGCGCCGTGTGTGACGGGGCGCTGCCCGTGTTCCGGGACCAGGTCCTGGTCGTCGTGGGCGGCGGTGACACGGCGATGGAGGAGGCGTCCTACCTGACGAAGTTCGCCTCCAAGGTCTACATCGTGCACCGGCGCGACTCGTTGCGGGCGAGCAAGGTCATGCAGGACCGCGTTCTCAAGAACCCCAAGGCCCAGGTCATCTGGAACTCGGTCGTCACCGACGTGCTGGGCGACGAGATGATCTCGGGGGTCCGGCTGAAGGACGTCGAGACGGGCCTCGAGCGTGATTTCGAGTGCAAGGGGCTGTTCCTCGCGATCGGCCACACGCCGGCAACCGCGTTTCTCGAGGGCAGCGGGATCGAGCTCGACGACAAGAAGTACCTCAAGCTCACGGCCGCGCAGCGGATGAACACGAGCATCGAAGGGGTCTTCGCGGCGGGAGACGTGGCCGACTCGACCTACCGCCAGGCCGTCACCGCAGCGGGCATGGGCTGCCAGGCCGCCCTCGACGCCGAGCGGTGGCTGGCGGAGCAGGGAAAATAGACCGGGGGAAAATAGACCGGGGGAAAATAGACCGGGACTATTTTTTCGCGGCTCAGGACGCCGCAATATCGCCGATTCGTGGTCGCGAAAAATTAGTCCCGGTCTATTTTCCCCCGGTCTATTTTCCCCCGGTCTATTTTCTCCGCTAATCCGGCGCAAGCTTGGTAATTATCTTGGCCCCCACCGCGTCGCCCCAGACGTTCACGGTGGTGCGGCACATGTCCACGATCCGGTCCACGCCCAGGATCACGCCGATGGCGGCGACGGGAAGCAGCTCGCTCTCGGCGGCACCCTGGCCTCTCAGGACCGTGTTGACGGCGGTGATCACGATGATCATGGTCACGACGCCCGCTGACGGGATGCCGGCCGCGCCGACTGCCGCGAGCGTTGCGGTGATGACCACGATCACCAGCTCGCCGAAGCTCAGATCGATTCCGTAGAGCTGGAAGAGAAAGACCACGGCGACCGCCTCGTACAGGGCGGTCCCGTCCATGTTCACCGTTGCCCCCAGGGGAAGCACGAAGTTCGCCGCCTTCCTGGAGCACTCCCCTTCGCCCTCGGCGCTCTCGATCGTGACCGGCAGCGTGGCGGCGCTGGAATCCGTTCCGAAGGCGGTCATCAGGGCGCGGCGCATCTGCCACATGTACCGGAACGGGTTTCTCCGGGTAAACATGAACAGTACGGTCGGCAGCACGATCAGACCGTGGATCGCCAGCCCGGAAAGAACCACGATGATGTACTTGGCCAGCGGGCCGACCAGTTCCCGCAGACCGATCTTGCCGACCGTCCACGCCACCAGCAGAAAGACGCCGATGGGACAGAGCCAGATGACCCACATCACCAGCCTCATGATCGCGTCGAAGAGTCCTTCGAACAGTTCCACGACGATCCTGGTCTTCTCGCCACCGGCCGCGAGGGCGAGACCGAACAGCAGCGCAAAAGCGATGACCCCCAGGGTGCGGCCCTTGGCCATCTCGTCCACGATGTTCCTGGGCACCAGCTGGCGGAGGATGCTCATCCAGGCGCCGCCGAGGCCCTCTTCCTGGGCCTCCTTGATGTTGGGGGCGATGTCCGTCGCCCGGGCGAACGACGCATCGGCCTCGCCGACCAGCCGCGCCGCCGTGTCCGCCGGCAGATCGCCAGGCCGGAACGTCGTCACCAGCACCGCCCCGATGATGCAGGCGATCAGCATGGTCACCAGGTAATACGCCAGCGTGGACCCGCCGACGACCCCCAGCTTGGAGGGGTCCCCGATGGAGGTCATGCCGACCACGACGCTGACGAACACCAGCGGGATGATCAGCAGGAACAGCGGCCGGATCAGGAACAGGTCGCCGGCCTGCTTCGTCCAGTGGGCGTCCGGGTTCTCACCCATGGAGCCGTAGAGCACGGTCTGGCCGAAGATCGCCCCGGCCACCAGGCCGAGCAGGATCAGAACGGTGAGCAGGTTGCTGCCCTTCATCGGGCGAGAGCCTATCAGGATCGGCCGGAGCCGGCCCAGATCGACAGCGTCAGCAGCGCGAAGAGCCTCTGCCCGTGATCCTGCACGCCTGCCATGTGCTCGTCCAGCAGGCGCCGCACCACGGCGCGCCGGAGCTGTACAGGACCGAACGGCTCCACGGAGTGCATGTGGTCCAGCAGCATCGTTCGAAGGCCGCCGAAGTCGGCGCGGAACCACTGCCCGATGGGAACGGCGAACCCCATCTTCGGCCGGTCGACTGCCGCCGCGGGCAGGTGCTTGCGCGCGATCGCCCGAAGGAGGCCCTTGCGCCGGCCGCCGGCGAGCAACGCGCCAACCGGGGCCGCCAGGACTGCCCGGGCAAGGTCGCGATCGAGGAACGGGCAGCGCACCTCCAGGGCGACGGCCATCGACGCGGTGTCCACCTTGCACAGCAGGTCGTCGGGCAGGTACCCGGTGAGGTCCGCACCGCGCAGTGCCGCCAGTGCCGCATCGGGCCGGCTGGTGTCGAGCACCGGCGGCAGCAGCAGTGGCGGCGGCGCCTCGCCGAGCAATTCGGCGATCTGGGCCGAGCAGAAGATCGCTTCGGTGGCCAGCACGCCGAGATCGGGAAAGTCTCTCGCCATGACGCCGAGACGTCCCAGCTTGTGGACCCGGCCCCTGGGGTGTGTTCGCCTCAGAAGGGCCGCGGGAATCCGTTTCAGGATCCCGTGGTACCGGGCCAGCGGCGCCGCCGCGAGATACCGCTCGTAGCCGACGAACAACTCGTCGCCGCCGTCGCCGGAGAGCACCACGGTGACGTGCTCGCGCGCGGCGCGGCTCACCCACGCCGTCGGCAGCAGCGAGCTGTCGCCGAACGGTTGACCAAGCTGGTCGATGAGCCGGACCAGGTCCTCGGCGGGATTCATCGCGACCTCGAGCGTGCGGTGGCTGGTGCCGAGGTGTTCGGCAATGTGCCTGGCGTGCGCCGACTCGTCATAGCGCGGGTCCGGCATGCGTACCGAGAAGGTGTGCAGCTCCGGCAGGTGCCGCAGGGCGAAACACGCGATGAGCGAGGAGTCGACGCCGCCGGACAGAAAGCACCCCAGCGGGACGTCCGCCTCCACTCGCCGGGCGACCGCCTGGTCGAGCAGGCGCTCGATCTCATCGGCATCGACGCTCGCATCGGGCGGTGCTCCGGCGACGAGGTCCGCCGGAATGCTCGGTTCGATGTTGTCCACGAGGACCGCTCCGGTCGTCGCGGCGGTGATTGTCCGGCCGTGCGACGCCCGCCCGAAGCGGAGGTACTGGGCGGTCCATTCGCGGCGGGCCGTGGCACAGGCCGGCGTGACCGGCGGGATCGCGGCGACCGCGGCGGCGTCGCTGGCCGCCACGAGCAGCCGAACGCCGCCGTCGGCGTGCTCGAGGCGGTGATACAACGGCTTCTCGCCGAACCAGTCGCGGGCGAGCGTCAGCGAGGCCGCCAACCGGTCCCACACCGCGTAGGCGTACATGCCTTCGAGATGGTCCTGGAGACGTTCTCGCCACTGGCGGTGTCCGTGCAGAAGCACCTCGGTGTCGCTGTGGTCGCTGGTGAAGTGGTGACCGTGCGACTCCAGCTCGGCCCGCAGCTCGCGGTGGTTGTAAATGCAGCCGTTGAAGACGACCGCGACGAGGCCCTCGGCTTTCGTTCGCCCGCGCCGGGAGACCATCGGTTGTGCACCGCCGTCGTGATCGAGGATCGACAGTCGCCGGTGGACCAGCGCGACCTCGATCCGGCGCGAGCCGCCGGGCGAATTGATCTCGACCCGATCGCGGAACCGCCCGTGGCCGTCCGGGCCGCGATGCGCGATCCGGGCGTCGATGGCATCGAGCCACGAGTCGGGGATCGCACCACCGTCGGATCGCAGGATGGCCCCGATGCCGCACACGGCCCAAGGGTGCCACACCTTGGCCGCCACGGCAAGCCGCCGGGGTGAATCGTCCTCAGTGACGCACGGGTCGGGCGACGCGAACGTCGGCGCCGCGGTCCATGTACCGGGCCGCCATCGCCCTGGCGTGGGAGTACGTCACCATCAGCTCGCCCTGGTCCAGGACGTGGCCTTCCATGGCGTCCAGCAGGTTCTGCCTGGTCGTGTCCGGGCCGAGGTCCAGTTCCCGGTCCAGGGCGTAGACCTTGAAGAAGTACCGGTGCGTTCCCGCGGGTGGGCACGGCCCGGCGTAGCCGAAGCGGCCGAAGGAGTTGCGACCCTGGTAGAGACGACCGCCGGCGGTGTCGACGTGCGGCTGCCGCGCGATGTCCGCCGCCAGAGCACTGTCGTGAAGGTTCCACACAACCCAGTGCACCCACCTGCCGCGCGGGCCGTCCGGGTCGTCCATGATGAGGGCATAGCTCCTGGTGGCCTGGGGGCCGCGGCTCCAGTCCAGCGGCGGTGAGATGTTCCTGCCGTCACCGGTGTATTCGACGGGGATGTCTTCGAGGGCAAAGGCCCGGCTGGTCACGTCGAGACTCATGGCGAGTGCTCCGTGGGGTGCCGCCTCCGGTGAGGTTTCTTCGACACCCGCCGGAAGAAACTCAACGCAGGTCCGCCCGGCGGCCGCGCGGCGGGCTCTCTGGACCGGTTGGGCAAGGCTCCGGGTTCCCGGACGCCCGACCACGGGCGACCTCGCTTCGCTCGGTCGACCGTGCCACCCGCTCTCTTACTTACGCCTCGACGTTCCGGACGTGCAGCTCCGCAAGCTGCGCCGGGTCGGCATCTCCCGGCGCGCCGGTCATCAGGTCCTGTCCGGTCTGGGTCTTGGGGAAGGCGATGACGTCGCGGATATTGGTGGTGCCCACCATGAGCATGATCAGCCTGTCCAGGCCGAAGGCGATGCCGCCGTGGGGCGGCGCGCCGTAGGTGAGAGCCTCCAGCAGGAACCCGAACTTGTCACGGGCCTCCGTCTCGGTGAGCCCCAGCAGTTGGAAGACCCTGTTCTGGATCTCCTGCCGGTGGATCCGGATCGACCCGCTGGCGCACTCGGCACCGTTGATCACGTAGTCGTAGCTCGACGAGACGCACGCCCCGGGGTCCGTCTCCAGCAGGTCGAACTGGTCTTCGCGCGGCATGACGAAGGGGTGGTGTGAAGACTGCCAGCGTTGCTGCTGGCTGTCCCATTCGAACATGGGGAAGTCCACGACCCACAGGCACTTCCACAGTGTCGGGTCGACGAGGTCCAGTTCGCCTCCGAGGTGCAGGCGGACCTCCCCCAGCGCGGCGTTGGCAACCGGCCGCGCGTCGGCGGCGAAGAACACGAGATCACCGGCTTCCACGCCCAGCTGTGCCTTGAGATCGGCGCCGATCGGGTCCAGGAACTTGCTGATCCCCGATCGGAAACCCTCGGAGGTGTACTTGACCCAGGGCAGGCCGCCGGCGCCGGCGGCGCGGGCGACGGTGTCGCACGCGTCGATTTTCTTCCGGCTGAGCGTCTCGGCGCCGCCGGGCACACGGATCGCCTTGACCACGCCGTCGGGCTTCGCCAGCGCGTCGCGAAAGACACCGAACTCGGTCCGTGCGGCGAGCTCGGAAATGTCGGCGAGCTCCAGTCCGAAACGAAGGTCCGGCTTGTCGGATCCCCAGCGGTCCAGTGCCTCCCGGTGGGGGATGACCGGCGCCTCGCCGACGTCCACGCCGAGGACTTCCTTGAACAGGACGGGGATGAACGCACCCATGACCTCCAGGATCTCGTCGCGGCTCACGAAGCTCATCTCCAGGTCGATCTGGGTGAACTCCGCCTGGCGATCGGCACGGGGGTCCTCGTCGCGGAGGCACTTGCAGATCTGCAGGTACCGGTCGCAGCCGCCGATCATGAGGATCTGCTTGAAGATCTGCGGGCTCTGCGGCAACGCGTACCACTTGCCGGGGTACGCGCGCGACGGCACGATGAAGTCGCGCGCGCCTTCCGGAGTCGTCTTGATGAGCAGCGGTGTCTCGATCTCCATGAAGCCGCGTGCCGTGAAGTACTGCCTGGTGACCTGCATCGCGCGATGGCGAACGCGAAGAATGTGCTGCATGCGCGGCCGCCGCAGATCGATGTACCGGTACTGGAGCCGCTTCTCCTCGGCGATTTTCTCTGCCTCGTAATCGTCCGGGAGTATCGGAGGCGTCTCGGTCTTGTTGAGGACCTCCAGGTGCTGGGCCATGACCTCGATCTCGCCGGTGGCCAGCTTCATGTTGACGCCGCCCTCGCGGCGGCGCACGATGCCGGTCACGGCGATGACGTCCTCGCGCCGCAACGCCCGGGAAGCCTCGACCACGGATGGTTCGACGTCCTCCAGGTCGAAGACGATCTGGGTGAGGCCGTCCCGGTCGCGGAGGTCGACGAAGATCAGCCCCTTGCCCTGGTCCCTGTACGTGTTGACCCAGCCCGCCAGTGTGGCGGTCTGGTCGACGTGATCGGGGCGCAGCTCCCCGCACATGTGCGTGCGTTTCATCATGAGGGACGGGCATCCTAACTCACGGCGCCGAGTCAGGCGCGGTCGCCGCACGAATGCGGGCGAAGGCGTGCCGGATGATCTCCAACGCCGGCTTGCCCCGCACGCCGTAGCCGGTGTCCCCGGCGCCGCCGTGATGGTACGGATCCCAGTAGTAGCAGTTGAAGCCGATGACCGGGCTGTCCGGCATCACGAACGTGTCGGTCCACGCCCCGAAGAACGCGCGGTAGCAGCGGGCCTGCGACTCGCCGTCGGCTTCGACGCCGTCGCGGGGGACGTAGTCCCACGGGTGGGCGGCCGCCCAGGGCAACGAGGGGTATCCAAGCTCCATGATCAGCAGCGACCTGTGCTCAGAACGTGCGTAGCGCAGCATTCGGGCCCGCTGGACCCTCCACGCCCTGACGAGCTGAGACACGGACGCTTCGGGATTGTCACGGGACAACTCGAAGTATGAGCTGACGCTGATGAAGTCGACCATCGACCAGAAGGTCACCGCCTGGTACCGGTCCCAGTTGGCGGTGTAGGTCACCCGGCCGTCGAAGCGCTGCCTGACCCGCTGGATGATGTGGCGCCAGCGGTCGAGCCGGCCCTCGGTCGTGTTGAGCTCACTGCCGACGGAAAAGACGTCGACGCCGGTGGCGACGGCGATCTCCAGGTAGTACTCGATGAAGCGCTCGTACTGGGCCCACCACGCCTCCAGGTCCGCGGGCCTCAGGACACCGCGCCAGTCCTTCTCGCCGGGGAATTCGATGAGGACGATCGGCAGCAGGATGGTCTGGAGCCCGCGGTCGCCGGCCCGATCGAGGATCGCCGCCAGCTGGTCCCTGGTCGGGCACTTGGCCGGATTCACCCGGATTTCGCTGGAGTCCACCTTGTCCTGGAACATCGGCGTCACGAGCAGCAGGGTGTTCGCCCCAAGCTCGGCGATGGCGTCGACGGACTGCAGGTACAGCGGCAGGTCGCTGATGTAGTGCGCGTTGATCGCGACGCCCAGGACCGGCATGTGCTCCAGCAAGGCGTCGGTGGGAGCCGACATCGCGGTCGGCACCGCGATGATCGCCAGGGTGGCCGCCGCGGCCGCCGGCCCTGCGAGGGCGGTCCGATGGTGCAGAGCGGGGGGCATGGCCGTATCGTAGTCGCTGTCATGCCGGAGCAACCGACGGAATCCAGGCCGGCATTGTTGTTCACCGCCTTCGAGCCCAGCGGCGACGCGATGGCTGCGCCGGTGATCCGCGAGCTGATCAAACACCCCAGCGGTCCGAAGGTCTTCGCCTACGGCGGTCCGCAGATGAAGGCCGCCGGCGCAGAGCTTCTGGGCGAGACCGTCGGCGGCAGCGCCATCGGGTTCAACGCGCTGGGCAAGTCCATGGCTGTTCGCAGGATTGCCCGCAAGATCAAGGCCTGGACCGCGTGGCAGCGGGTTCTCGTCCACGTCCCCGTGGACTCGCCGGCCGCCAACTTTCCGATCTGCAAGGTGATGCGCGCCTCCGGTGCCCGCGTGATTCACCTCGTGGCCCCGCAGTTGTGGGCGTGGGGGCGGTGGCGCATCCGCAAGCTGCGGAAGCTCACGGATCTCGTGCTGTGCGTGCTGCCCTTCGAGGAGCAGTGGTTCTCCGACCGCGACGTGCCCGCCCGGTTCATCGGGCACCCCGCCATTAACCGGGTCGTCGATCTGGACGCGATAAAGGAACGAATGCACGGTCTACCGCAGGGAGCGCCGCGCCTGGGCCTCTTCCCCGGCTCCCGGCCCCACGAAGTGAAGGCGAACACGCGGCTGCTCGTGGACGCATACGCCGAACTCCAGGCGCGGCATTCGGGTCTGTGCGGGGTGATGGTCGCGGCGTCCCCGGAGCTTGCGAAGATCGTTCGTCGCCGGATCCGGGTCTTTCCGACGAACCTGCACATGACCACCGGCGCCGCCGATGCGGTGATCGCCTGGAGCGACCTGGCGCTGGCGGTCTCGGGCACGATTACCCTCGACATCGCCGTGCAGCGGAAGCCGATGATCGGCGTCTACAAGACGGGGTTGCTGACATGGCTCACCGCGAAGCTCCTGATTCACACGCACTACTGGCTTCTGCCCAACATCATCGCCGAGCGCGAGATCTCTCCCGAATTCGTGCCGCACATCGGCGGCCCGATGCCCATCGTGCGCGAGGCGACGCGTTACCTGCTGGATTCCAAGCACGCGGCCATCCAGAGCGAGGAGTTGCACCGCGTCTGCCTGCGGTTTGCCAACCACGATCCCGCCAAGGACGCCGTCCGGTTCATCGTCAAGACGCTTCAGCAGGGCGTACGGGATAAAGCCCAAGCGAGCAGCGACGGTTCCCCAGCCGGTCAGTGATCTCGAAGCCGCGGACGCTGGGCGACCGGACGGAAAGGCCGCACCGCAGGCAGTGGTCGAGCCAGGCCGCGAGGTCGTGGTCGACCGTCTTCCGGTCGCGGGCGAAGAGCACGATCAAGACACCGGCGTGAAGAATGCCGCGGTTTCGGCTGAGCTTCTGAACGTCCCGGGCCGCGCCGGTGAGCAGTTGAGCCGAGTAGCGGCTGTTGGGCCCGTCCGGCGTGAACTGGCCGATGACCTTGACCTCCAGCCAGAACGCCTCGTCCAGCGGCACCGGCCGCGGCGGATCGAAGAGCGTCGGCTCGCGCCACGGCGCATGCAGGGGCTGCCCGTCAGTGGTCACGACGAGGTCGCATCGCTCGCACTCGGTCTCGCGGCGAGGTCGAGCCGGTTGCGGGTACATCTGCTCCGGGTAGACGCCGTATCCGCTCGCTTCAAGCCCACGGCGGAGCACCGGGTGAAGACGCACCTCGTCGAGTGAGTCCAGCCCGTGCGGGGACTGCCGGTGGTCCAGCCGCGCGGCCTCGGTGGCAAGGGCATCGTTCAGCGCGTCGGCGAGGTGGGAGACGGAAAAAGACACCGGACGGGGCGGGAAAAGAGACCGGGTCTATTTTTCGTGTCGGATGCCTGCGATTGTCTGACAATCCCTGTGGCGAAAAATAGACCCGGTCTCTTTTCCCGCTACTCCTGCACATCCTCCCCGCTGATGACATCGGTGATCTTCGGGGCCGCGTGGGGGTGGAACTCGCCGGCCTTGAGCTTGCCTATGTACTGGTGGTAGGCCTTCATCGCCTGGTGGCCGAAGATGAGCATGATCGGGATGTTCGCCAGCAGCATCAGGCCGGTGCCGAGGCTCGTGAGGGCGTCGAGTTCTGCCTCGGTGCTGACCAGTTGCGGGATCGCCGCGACGATGATCAGCGCGCAGTAGACGTACTTGTAGGGTGTCACGGAACGCTGGCCGAGGAGATAGACCATCCCCTGCTCGCCGTAGTAGCTCCAGGAGATCATCGTGGAGATGGCGAACAGCCACGCGGCCAGCGTCACGAGCCACTTGCCGAGTCCCTCGGTCACGTTGTCGAAGGCCTTGGCGGTCAGCGTGGCCCCCTTGTAGTCAAAGAAGATGCTGCCGGAGGCGACGTCCGTCTTGTCCAGCGCGAGGGAGGGCTCCGTGTTGCTCTTGAGTCGCTTCCACTCGATCACGGCGGCATCCCCGTCGTGGCGCACGATGCCGGTGATGCTGTGAAGACTGTTGCCCGTCTGCGGGTTACTGTCGGCCGTGACGATGATCTTGACGGTGTCGGTCCAGTTGTCGTCGATCAGCCCGGTCACGTCAGTCGTTTCCAGTGTCCACGTGTTGACCTCGCCCTCGACCGCGACGACCTGCGGAAGCACGTCGAGGGTGGCCTCGGGTCCCCGTTTCCAGATGCCGCTGGTCAGGATCACCAGCGCCGTGAGCGTGCAGACGACGATCGTGTCGATGAACGGCTCAAGGCCCGACACGACTGCCTCACGGACGGGCTCACTGGTCTTTGCCGCCGAGTGGGCGATCGGGGCGGACCCCTGTCCCGCCTCGTTGGAGAACAGCGCCCTCTTCATGCCCCAGAGAAATGCGTAGCCGAGCGTGCCCCCGATGAACGCGCCCTGCGCCTCCAGCGGGCTGAAGGCACTCTTGACGATGAGCGCGAGCATGGAGGGCACCACGTCGATCTTCATGATCAGCACGTACACCGCCGCGATCAGGTACAGCGCACACATTACCGGGACCAGGCGGCCCGCCACCGCGCCGATCCGCTTGATGCCCCCGAGGATCACCATGCCCACCAGGATGGCGAGCACGATGCCCGTGGCGATCTGCGGCACGCCGAAGTACTGGTGGGTGATGTCCGCCACGTTCCAGGACTGGAACATGTTCCCGCCGGTGACGGCCGAGACCAGCAGCGTGACGCAGAAGATCCCGCCCAGGAGCTTGCCGAGCCACGCGAGCCCGGGGTTCCACTTCGCGAGGCCCTTGCTGACGACCCACATCGCGCCGCCGTGGGGGTTGTCCGGGTCATCGGTGTTGCGGTAGAGCATCGCCAGCGTGACCTCGGTGGTCTTGAGCGCCATGCCCACCGCGCCGACGACCCACATCCAGAAGATGGCGCCCGGCCCGCCGAGACCGATGGCAAGCGCCACGCCGCCGATGTTGCCGAGGCCCACCGTGGCGGACAGCGCCGCCGACAGCGCCTGGAAATGGTTGATCGCGCCGGGGTCGCCAGGATCGTCGTACTTGCCGCGGGTGACGGCCACGCCGTGGGTCAGCGCGCGGTACTGGCAGAAGCCGCTCCATACAGTGAACAGCACTCCCGTGGCCAGAACCGTGTAGAGCACGGTATCGGCCCAGATGATGTCGTTAATGGCCTCGATGATCTCCATGAGCCCGTGCATAATCGCGTCCTCACATCTCTGGGCGTTGGGCGGTGCTGCGGCCGATCATGGCCGGAATCCGCGGCAAGTGCAATTCTCCGAACCCCTATCCGTCGGTGTCGAAGACTCCCAGGGCATTCAGCATGACCAGCACGACCGCGATCGGTACGAGGTAGCGGAGCAGCCATACCCATCCCCAGTACAACGCGCCGAGCGTCGTGCCCGTCTTGAACCCCTGCTCCCTGGCGTCGTTGCCGACCCGCCACGCCACGAACGCCGCGATGCCCAGGCCGCCCAGCGGCAGCATCCAGTTGCTCGAGAAGGAATCCAGCACGTCGAACCAGGTCTTGCCATTGTTCTGCCCGAACACCGGTGCCGTCATCTCCTTGAACCGCTCCCCGAAGAACCCGGCGCCGCCGCTCAGGGCGGATGGGATGCCCAGCACCAGGATGCAACCGCCGGTGGTGAGCGTCGCCTTCACGCGGCTCCAGCCGCGCTCGTCGATGAAGTAGGCGGTGGCGACCTCCAGGAGAGAAATCGCGCTGGTGAGCGCTGCAAACGTCAGCAGGATGAAGAACGCCGGGCCCAGCAATGCCCCCGCGGGCATCTGTGAGAAGGCGATGGGAAGGCTGACGAACGCCAGCCCGACGCTCTGGTCGGGGTCGAGGCCGACCGTGAAGAGGATCGGAAAGAGGATCAACGCCGCCAGCAGCGCCACGGCCGTGTCCAGCCCGCACACGATGATCGACGTCGAGACGACGTCCTCGTCGCGTCGCATGTAGCTGCCGTAGGTGATCAACGCTCCCATCCCCAGCGACAGGCTGAAGAACGCCTGGCCCAGTGCAGCCAGCGTGCTCCGGGCGGGGTGGAACTTCTCGGCGTGGAAGCCGAAGACGAACTTGAAACCGGCTGCGAAACCGTCGGTTGTCATCGCATACACGAGCAGGACCAGCAGCAGAACGAACAGGGCGGGCAACAGGATCCGCGACCAGAACTCGATGCCCCGCTTGACCCCCGCGATCACGATGCCGATCGTCAGCACCATGAAGACAACGTGCCAGAACAGGTTGAGCCCGGCGTTCCGGTACAGGGATCCGAAGACATCGCCGATCTGCTCGGGCGAGAGGCCGGTGAACGAATTCGTGACCGAGAGCCAGACGTAGTGCATGCTCCAGCCGGCGACGACGCTGTAGAACGACAGGATCACGAACGCCGCGACGACGCTCAGCCAGCCGAGACCCATCCACGGGCTCCGCGGACGCGACATGGACCGGATCGCCCCGACCGGCGAGTTCTGGGCGGTTCGCCCGATGAAGATCTCCGCCATCATGATGGGCAGACCGACCAGCGCCACGCAGGCGAGATAGATCATGACGAAGAGACCGCCGCCGTTCTCGCCCGTGATGTACGGGAACCGCCAGATGTTGCCGAGCCCGACGGCGGAGCCTGCCGCGGCGAGGATGAACCCGGTCCGGCTGCCCCAATTGCCTCGCTGTGATGCCATGGAACGAGCCCTTTCGCGAGTCCCGGTGCCCAGGGAAATCGAAGGGCGGATCATACAGTGAGCCGCAGAGGGGACCAACGCTACGATAGAGCCGTGGTGAACCCCTGCAGCCTGCGACCCGACATCGAGCGTGCCGTCATCGACGGCTTCGCGCTGCCCCTGGGCATCTCGCCGGGTGACATCACGCCGCCGACGGTGGGGTACACGATCGAGTACTCGACGGGCGAGGGCGACGAGCCCGACACGTATTCGTTCTACGTCGCCGTGAGCCACGAGCGGGTGGCTTCGATCGTGGAGAGGGTCTTCTCGCTGCTGCCGGCGGAGGTCTGCGCCATCGTCGAGATCAGTTCACGCGACGCCTATCGGCAGACGGACATCTTCCTGAGCCGGGAGCCGATTCCCCTGGACGATTTCCTGTCCACGTGGCGGCGGTGGCAGGCGGTCCTGCTCGAGGACGGCTCGATCGCCGCCGGCGGCAACAGCGAGGATCCGTTCGTCGAGATCTTCGTCGACCAGTGGAAGGGCGTGTCCATCATCGTGCCGCTTGACATGCGCGACGACGTCGAGGGATTGTTGACCTCGTTGGGGCTCCAGGAAGTGCCCGAGACGTGGGCCGTGGGCGAGGAGAACTCCGCGATGGAGAATGTCCGTATCCGGCCCGTCGTGGAAAGCCTCGACGGCGCGGCGGCGGACATCGACGACGTCCTGCTGGAGCTCCGCCGCGACTGGCAGATGGAACTCAACATCGATCCGGACACCAACATCGATGCGGTCGGTCGTCACCTGGGCAACACGCTCTGGCACGCGGTGATCGGAGTCCACGGCTACGGTGAGCCGCCCGAGATCGCGGACATGACGATCTGGGCGACCGCGGGATCGCTCGGTCAACTGGAGACGCTGATCGACGCGATGTTCCGGGAGGACGGCGAGTGGGCCATCGACGAGGTCTTCTCCACCGATCGGACTGCCTTCGACGAACGTCCGGACGAGTTGAGAGACCTGCCGGCGAGGCGCCGGGATCCCGGGATTCACCTCGTCACGATCGAGCGTCGAGGCGAGGCTCCTCCGGGACCGGAATCGTGACGGCTGTCGCGACCCGGTGGTATGACCGGGGATTGCGGTTCTCGTGTACCCAGTGCGGCAACTGCTGTACCGGACCGCCCGGCACCGTGTGGTTCACGTCTGAAGAGGGCCGGAAGATCGCCGCGAGACTCGGCGTGGAGACCGCCGAGTTCTACGCCCGCTACGCTCACAAGGTGGACGGCCGGTGGTCGCTGCGGGAACTCCCCGTACACGGTAAGAAGTTCGACTGCGTCTTTCTCGCTCGCACGTCGGCGGACGGGAAGACCGGCTGCTCGATCTATGCCGACCGGCCCGCGCAATGCCGCACGTGGCCGTTCTGGCCGGAGAACCTCACGTCCAGGGCGACGTGGGAAGCGGTCAAGCGGTGCACGCCCTGCCCGGGCATGGACAATGGAACGCTGGTTCCCGTAGACCGGATCCGGATATTGGGGGAGGAGTCGTGATATAAGGGGGACGCCAGTCATGGAGGACGAAACATGGCAAAGCTTGGAACGAACGCACATCCTGCCGTGGTCCGTGTGCAGACCCCGGAAAGGGCGCACGAGATCCTCTCCGTATGCGACACGCAACGCTGGAAGGCCATTGTCGGTGTTGAGCCCGACAAGCCGGAAGATCTTTCTGATCTGGAAAAGCTGCTGAATCCCCCGGCGCCTGTCATGGTCGGTCCACGGGTGGGGCGCAATGACCCGTGTCCGTGCGGTAGCAGGCTCAAGTACGAGAAATGCTGCGGCAGGTGAACCTCAAAGGCCCCCTGGCCACTCGTTCCAGTTGCGGGCCGGGTCGTCGCCCGACCCGCAGCTGAGTTCAACCGTTGGGCGGCTGGACCGACCGCCCGATCCGATCGCATCCTTATCAAGGCACGAGCCAGGAGATACGCGCTGTGAGAACATTCAAGTTCGTCGTCGAACGCGATCCGGAGACCGGCTCCTATGTGGGTTACGTGCCCGGGTGGCCGGGGGCTCATACGCAGGGCGCGGACATTGAGGAACTTCAACGGAATCTCCGCGAAGTCATCGAGATGCTCCCCGAAGACGGCGAACCCACCCTTGAGTCCGAGTTCGTCGATGTACGAACGATTCAAGTCGCCTAGTGGTGGGCTCTGTTCCCGTCTTGAAGCCACGCGAGGTCGTTGCGTTGCTCAAGGGACTCGGTTTCAGTGAGGTTCGTCAACGCGGCTCTCACAAGTAGTTTCGGAATCCTGACGGGCGATGCACCACCGTTCCATTTCACAGCGGCCGAGACATCTCCCCGACTCTCGTGCGCAAGATTGCTCGGGACATCGGCCTCACCGTGGACAAGTTGCTCGGGCGCGAGTAACCAGCGGCCCAACCAATCGCTCTCCGCCGCAGGCGGACCGGGCCGCCCGTCGCGTGGCTCCGCCACGTGCAGGTTACAATGTCTGCCAGGGTTGTGTGTGGGTTCTGACGAGTTGACTGTACATTCGACCCGCGTATGGCGCCAGACGCCCACGTATGGCGCCAGGCACCTGCGTGTGACCCAGAGCAGGCAGGCGTTGCCCTTGAGTCAAGACCGTGTCCTCACGGCGCCAGCGCCAGCGGCTGCCAGTCGGTGACTGGATTCATGATCGCCCGGCGCTGGTCGTCGTCGCAGACCTGCAGCCACTCGATGCCCGTGATCGTGATCTCGATGACCGCGAAGTTGCGGCGGGCCGCCGCCTCGTCATTGGCGTCCATCGCGGTCTTCATTCCCATGAGCCTTGGGTCGGGTTGCTTCAACGGTCGGCCGGGGTCCTCGGGCGAGTGCAGCAGCACCTGGAGTCCCAGCGACGCCTGCAGCCAGTGGTCGTCCGCCAGCGGGCTCGACGAGTCGATGGTCGCGGTGCCCCGGATCCGCAGTTGGACGCCGCATGCGGGGTCCCACGCTATCGCGCTCACGGCCGGGCAGGCCCGGAGCTGTTGAACCTTGGGCGACCGGAGGTCCGTGTAGAACCACAGCTTGCCACGGGACCGGTCGGCGCCCCGCACCACCATGAGCCGGGCCTCCGGTGAGCCGTCGTCGCCCAGTGTGGCCAGGACCACGACGCGCATCGGGTGCGACCGATCGTCGCCCGCCTGCGCGAGCAGTTTCCACGCCTGGTCGGCTATCGAATCGTACGAGATCAGTTGCATCGACCCTCCCATGACGTGTATCGCCGTTACGGATCGTCCGGCGGGACGGGACGCATCAGAAGCTGGTCAGACTCAAACCGCTCGCGGCCGGCGGGGACGCGGACCGATCAGCTGGTCAAGAAACCTCGACATCATGAGCCCTTTGATGAGAGGAAGAATTCGGAAGCGTCGCGTCTCCGCTGGCGCCTCCGACATGCGGGAGGGGCGGCGCGCTGTCGCGCGCCGCCGAGGGTGTGGTCAGCGTTGTGACCGTGCCGACGGCTCCACGAGGAAGTAGCCCGCCATTTCAAGGTGCAGCGCCGAGCAGAACTCGGTGCCGCAGCCGGCGAGCAGTGCAATGCAGACCAGGCCGGCCAGGGATGTACGAAGGGGGTCTCTCACGGGCACCTGCCCTTTCACCGGTGCTGAGCCCCGTGCACCACGCACCGGGACCTCCCGACGCCGGAATCATCACGTTGTCGGACCGATGTTGGTATGGGGATTCCGCCCCGATTCCGGGGCCGGCCCGGCCTCATCCCGGTTGCCGGCTCCTACGCCACGGTGCGGAGCAGCGCGCCGACGCCGTACGCCAGGGCCGCCGCGAGGCCGCCGATCCCCAGCGTCTCCAGCCCGGAGGTGAGCCACCGCTCGCCGACGATGCGACTCTTGATCGCGCCGACGATGAGGAACGCCGCGGCGGTCAGCACGACGCTGGCCGCGAACGACGCCGTCAGCCATTCCGGCTTCGCCAGGGCAGCGACGAAGGGCAGCAGCGGGATGGCGCCGATGAGCACGAACGCGACGAAGGTGACCATCGCCGCTCGCGCCGGCGACGGGCCGCGCAGCGACAGGCCGAGTTCGTCCTGGAGCATGGTGTCCACCCAGCGGGTGATGTCCGAGGTGATGATCGCCACCGCGTCATCGAGGGCGTCGCCGGCGAACCCCTTGTTCGCGAAGATCTGGCGGATCTCCTCTCGCTCCCCCTCCGGGACGGTGGCGATGTGGGCTTCCTCCCGGCGACGGGCGCGGTGCCGGAGCTGCTGATCGGCCCGCGTACCCAGATAGTTGCTTGCCGCCATGCTGAAACCGTCCGCGACGAGGTTGGCGACACCCAGCACCACCACGATGCCCACCGACAGCTGCGCGCCGATCGCGGCGCAGACGATGGCGAACGTCGTGACCGTCCCGTCGATCGCGCCGTAGATGAAATCGCGCAGGTGGCTGTGCGGCGCCGGTGTGATCAGGCGGTCGCGGATCGCCGCCGGAGTGTGCTCGGCCCTGATCCGTGCCAGTCCGGCGTCCGTTGACGTGCTCATCGCGGGAAGGCGCGCAGGATGTCGAGGCTGGTCGCGATGCCCAGGACGTGCATTTCGTCGTCCACGACCACGACGCGGTGGACGCGGTCTTCGGCCATGCGGCGGGCCACCTCGCTCAGGAGTTCGTTCGGACGGGTGGTCACCGGCTCCGGCGTCATGAACTCCTCGACGGTGCCGAGATTGTCCGGGTGCAGGTCCTCGTCGGTGAGGCCTTCGGCGAGCGCTTCGAAGAACGACGGCGGTCTCGACCCCTGCGGTCCCTCGACCACGCGGCGCAGCAGGTCGGTCCTGGAGACGACGCCGATGACCCGGTCAAGGCCGTCGACGACCGGCACGCCGGAGATCTCGTTGGCTTCCAGGATCCTCGCCAACTCGCGTGCGGGCGTGTCCGGGCTGATGCAGAGCGGGTTGCGGGTCATGACGTCACCGACGGTGGTCGCCGTGGGTGTCGCCCGGCCCAGGTCGTGTGTCCGGTCTTTCATCTCTTTCATCGGTCGGCCCTTTCCGGGATGATGCGTACCGCACGGGTTGCCGCTTCCGTGTGATTGGACGACACGACGGGTGGGCGCAGCCACCGGGAAACCGCCCTGTTTTTTCACGAGGCTGATGTCACGGCAGATCAACGAGCGCGACGTGGTGGTGACCGCCGGCGACGTGAGGCTGCCGGGGACGCTGACGACGCCCGCGGGAACTGACGCACTCGGAACCGTGGTGTTCGCACACGGCAGCGGCAGCAGCCGGTTGAGTCGCCGCAACGTCGCGGTCGCTCGCCGCCTCGTCGAGGCCGGGTGCGCGACGCTGCTGTTCGACCTGCTCACCGAGCCGGAGGCCGCCGATCGCGGCAACGTCTTTGACATCGCACTGCTCGGCCGGCGGGTGAGGGCCGCGACGGAGTGGCTGAGGGGTCGAACCGAGTTGGGCGGTGCGGCGGTCGGTTACTTCGGGGCGAGCACCGGTGCCGCGGCGGCGCTGGTCGCCGCGGCGGACCTCGGCGACGAGGTCGCAGCCGTGGTGTCGCGCGGGGGGCGGCCGGACCTCGCCGGCGACGCGTTGCCGCGCGTCACGGCGCCGACGCTGCTGCTGGTCGGCTCGCTCGACGTCGAGGTTCTTCGCCTGAACGAGGCCGCGCGGCGCCGCATGCGCACTGCGACCAAGTTGATCGTCGTCGAGGGTGCTGGTCACCTGTTCGAGGAGCCCGGCACACTGGAAGCCGTGGCCGATGCCGCGGCAACCTGGTTTGTCGATCGCTTCGAGTCGTAGGAACGTACAACCACGGCTGCTACGGTAGCTGAGTCCTGCCGTTGGCGCGGTGCCGTCGGACGTGGTCGTCCAGCCGGCGGCGGGCGCGGGCGAACGCCTCGCGCACGGCGATGCGGACGTCGTCATGGTGATGGGCGGGCGGTTCCCGGTTGACGATGATGTCACCGTCGGGGACGGCCAGCTCGATCCGCACCTGGAAGGTGTTGCCCCCGGGGCCGTCGCGGCTCGCCTCGGCCACGACGATCCGGCAGGCGGTGATCCTCTCGTAGAAGCGATCGAGTTTCTCCGCTTCCGCCCAGCAGGCCGCCTCGACCGCGTCGGAAACAGGCATGTCGCGAAACGAGATCTGCACGGGCACCTGCATGGACGACTCCATGTCTATCTTGGCACCGCCAGGCAACGGCCGCGATGGGAAATTCGCCCCGATTCCCGCAGAGCACGCGCCGGCATGGCGACTCACCCCCAGTTCGCCAGCAGGGTCAGGAAATCCTCGATCCCGACCTCGCAGTCGCCGTCGAAGTCCGCGGGGCACGCCCGCGGCGTGCTGCAGTCGCCGCACGGCCCCCAGGCGGCGAGCAGCGCCAAGAGGTCCACGATGCCGACCACGCCGTCTCCATCGACGTCGCCCGGCACGGCCGCGGGGCAGACGACGATCTCCATCCTGAAGTCATCCACGCCCGCCTCGACGATCGAGAAGCCGTTGATGTCCGAGGCGACGAAGCGCACCTGCACCTGATCGGTGGGCGCGACGTGGTCGGCCACGTTGAAGAAGGCCAGGATCCAGCCGCCGGAGGTTCCCGGTCCGGCGGGCCCGATCGTCTCGAGGTTGCACCAGGTGGCGCCACCGTCGTTGGAGATGTCGATGACGAAGATGTCCTCGTTGGGCGCGGCGCCTTCGTCATTATCGATCAGGAAGAAGTCGTTGGAGTACCAGCGCCAGTAGCTGACGAGTGCGTCCTCGGCCCCGGCGAGATCGAAGACGGGGCTCAGAAGCGTCGTGTGCCCCTCGTCGACGTCCTCGTCGCCGGCCTGGCCGTTGGGGTTGCCCTGGCCGGTGACGTAGCAGATCTCGCCGGGATCGGGTGTGTGGTCCGCCTCGGGCTGGGCGATGGTGCCGTTGGGCTCGACGCGGACCCAGATACCCGCCACCGCATCGTCGCCCGGCGCCCCGCGGGTCCAGCCCAGATCGGCCTCCATGTCGTCGTCGAACGCGACGGTGGTCTCGTCGGCCGAGGGGACGCTGTGCTGCGCCGACGGGGCATTCGGCGGATCGGTCATCGTGATGTTGGAGACCGTCTGCGCGCTCAGGTAGAACCGGACGAGCTGTCCGCAGGGCGTCGGGCCGAAGGTCCCTTCGAAGAGACCGCCGCCCACATCGCTCATCGGCACGTCGACGGGCCCCGCGCCGGCGTCGTAATGCAGCGCCGCCGTGCCGGGCACGAGCTGCTCGCCGTCCTGCTCGGTGATCTGCACGAGGATGGTCTCGCCCATCGGGTCAATCAGTGCCGGCAGACCGTCCGGGTACGTGAAGACCAGCGGCGCCGGGCCGGGCCGCACCACGAAGAGCCCCTCGAACTTGGTGCTGATCAGCACGTTCCCGCTGGGAAAGAATGGATAGATGCTCCAGGCGCCGTTGAACTCGGCGGCATCCGAGCCGGGGAAGGTGTCGAAGTTGCCGATGGGAACGGGGTTCAGCGGGTCCTGCGTGGCGTCGTAGATACGCAGGCCCGCCGTGTAGTCCGCCTCGTAGATGAGCCCCTCGTGCAGGTAGAGGTTGTGATCGATCGCCTCGCCGCCGGCGGTGTAAGTGCTCGCGACGAACGGAGCCGCCAGGTTGGTCACGTCGAAGACGACCGTCTCGTTGACGCCGTCGATCTCATCGTTCAGGTAGAGGTACCGGCGATCGTCGGAGAGCCAGCACTGGTGGGCGAAGCCGAGGTTCGGGTAGGTGGTCTGCGACACGCGGAACATGTTGCTCTTGTTCGTGACGTCGAAGATCTCCAGGCCGAAGCCGCCATCGGCGGCGAAGGCGAACTGGCGCCCGCTGGGATACGTCACGATCTGCGCGTCGTGGACGGACTCGCCACCGTTGAGCGGCACCTCTCCCGCGTACGTCGGGTTGGCGGGGTCCGAGAGGTCGAACGCCACGAGCCGGCCGCCGGCGATGTTCGACCCGCACAGATAGAGGAACCCGCTCTCCCGGTCGATGGCGACGTTGTGGCTCGTCTGCACGCCGGCGTCCGTGACGCTCTGCACGTGGATGACGTTGCCGTTGTCCACGTCGGCGAGGTCGATGACGTCGATACCGCCGGAGGACTCGTTGACGACGTACGCGTAGTTCTGGTAGGTCTTGACGTCGCTCCAGTTGCTCTCGCTGTGCGGTACGCTTGCGATGATCGCCGGGAACGAGGGATCGGTGATCTCGACGACGGCGAGGCCGTTTCGCATTCCCATCAGCGCGTACTCGCGTCCGGACGGAGACACGTAACCCCAGCAGTCGTTGCCGCGGCTCGGCGAACCGGGGAACGACTCGGCGGGGATGTTGCTGAGGAAGGTGACGTTGTTCGAAGGGAAGCCGGCCTTGACAACGGGGTGCCCCGCTATGCAGGCGGCGAGCAGTGCTCCGGCGTACACGGGTCGAGTCATCGTCCGTCTCCAGGCTAGCAGCCCGAATGACTTCTTCAACGGGCTGCTAGACTTCGACCATACCCTCGCGGATCGCGAAGCGGACCAGCTCGGCGCGGTTGTGGATGCTGAGCTTCTGCATGATCGACTCCCGGTGACCGTCGATCGTCTTGGGGCTCCGGCAGATCGTCTCGGCGATCTCGGTGCGGCTCATGCCGCGGCCGATGAGCCGCAGCACCTCCTGTTCTCGCGGGGTCAGGGCGTCCAGCTTCGAGGTCGGCGGCACGAGTTTCCCGTGCCGGCCGCCCTTGCTGGGCTTGCAGCGTGCCTGGACCTTCGGGCTGAAGGCGAACTCGCCGCCGGCGACCTTGCGGATGCCATCGACGATCGTCTGGGCGTCCTCGCCCTTGGAGAAGTATCCCCACGCGCCGGCCTTGACCGCGGCGCTGATGTAGTGATCGCGCACGTAGGCGCTCAGGAAGATTGTCCGGACCTCCGGGCATTGGCGTCGAAGGTCATCGGCCGCCTCGAAGGGGTCGGTGCCGGGCATCTCGATGTCCAGCAGCACGATGTCCGGCCTGGTCTCCCTGGCCTTGGCGATCAGCCGATCGGCGCTTGGAAGAGACCCGATGTACTCGAGGTCCCGCTCGAGTTCGAATCGCGCGGCCAGTCCGTCAACGAGGAAGGAATGGTCATCGACGCAGAGAATCCGGATTTTTCGCTGGTTCATCTCGATGCTCCGTCAGGATGGACGCTGCTTCAAGCACCCGCTCGCGCAACGTCTCAAAGTCTTCGGGATCGTCCACGACCACGGCTCCGAGCCGGGCCCACTGGTCCGGTGCGGACCCCAGGACAAGTATGCGGCGCCGAAGGCCCAGGTCAAGAAACGCACGGGCGCGTTCCAGTGCCGCCGGTGAGGCATCGGTCAGCCAGAAGATGGCGGAGCCCGGATCGCCGCAAGAGTCCCGCGTGACCGTGAAGCCGGCCGCTTCCAGCAGCGTGCACGCGAAGGAGGCCATGCGCGGGTCGGCCACGCTCACGGTGGCGGGCAGGTCCGGCGCCTCAGAGGGCCGGACGGAGTGGACGGGCAACTCCAGCACGATGGTGGTGCCCCGGCCCGCGCCGGAGTCGATCGTCAGCAAGCCGCCGGCGGAGCGCACCACGCCCTGCACGAGAGAGAGGCCCAGGCCCGTGCCCAGGCCGCGTTTCTTGGTGGTAAAGAACGCGTCGAGGGCCCGCCGCTTCACCTCCGGCGTCATGCCGTGGCCGTTGTCACTCACGCCCAGGCGCACGAAGCGGCGATCGTCCGAGGCGTGTGCCCACACGCGGACCTTGCCGTCGTCGCCGACCGCCTCGCCGGCGTTCACGACCAGGTTGAGGATCGCCTGCGTGAGCCGGTGCGGGGGCACCGCCACCGCCGGTAGCGTGCTCGGCCAGCTCGTGGCGAGGCGCACGTGCCTTGGGAGACCCCGGGCCAGCAACGGGCCGACCTGGTCCCACCATTCGGGCAGGTCGGTGCCTTCGAGGGACGCCTCCGCGTCCTCCGGGTCGAGCGAGAGCAGGTGGAGGCCGTCGGCAAGCTGCTGGAGGTACTGGACGCTCTTGCGCACTTCCTCGAAGTGCCGCCGGCTCTTCTCAGGAAGCTGGTCCGCATCCAGCGCGTCCAGACGGCATCGAATCGGCAGCAGCACGTTGTTCATGTCGTGACCCAGCCCCGCCGCGAGCGTCCCGATGGAGGCAAGCCGGTCCGCGAGGCGCAGTTGCTCGTTGGATGCCTCCAGTTCGCCGGTGCGCTCCGCGACGAGCTCCTCGAGATGCTCGCGGTGCCGCCGCAGCTCCTGCTCCGATTCCTTGCGCGCGGTGATGTCCCGGATGATCGCCGTGAACAGCGGTTGGTCGGAGCCGGGAACCTCGACCCGGTTCACGGAGATCTCGACCGGGATCGTTCGCCCGTCGCGGTGCACCGCCTCGAACTCGCGAGGCCGGCCCAGTATGTTCGTCACGCCGGTGCTGCGATACCTGGCGAGGTAGCCGTCATGCGCGGAGCGGTGGGGTTCCGGCATGAGCACCGAAATATTCAGGCCGCTGAGCTCCTGCGGCGACCAGCCGAAGACCCGCTGCACCGAGTCGCTTGCGGCCTGGACGATGCCGTGCGCGTCGATCGTGATGACCGGATCGAGCGACGATGCGAGGATCGCGCGGTATCGGGCGACCGTCTCCCGGAGCTCCAGATCGAGCGCTCCGTCGGAAACGACCTGGTCGGGTTGGTCCTGTTGACGAAGCACGACGAGCCTCCGGGGCGCCTTGCGGCGCGGCACGTGATTGTAGCGCAGGCGTCACGTCACGCTCTTTACATCGATACGCCCGGGGTTGGCGTAGATGTTCATGCGCCCGTCGCGCAGGAAGCCCACGAGCGTCTGGTTGCTCTCGTCGGCAAACCGGGCCGCCAGGCTCGACGGCGCCGAGATCGCGGCGACGATCGGTACGGCCGCCGCCAGGGCCTTGAGCATGATCTCGAATGACGCCCGGCCGCTGATCAGCATCACGTGACGGTCCAAGGGCAGCAGGCCGTGCAGCAGGCCGTACCCGAGCACCTTGTCCACGGCGTTGTGCCGGCCGACGTCCTCGCGCGTGACGACGAGGTCACCCGATGCGTCGAAGATCGCGGCCGCGTGGAGCCCGCCGGTGCGATCGAAGGTCGGCTGCGCCGCGCGGAGCGTCCGGGGAAGTCCGAGGATGATCCCGGCGGCGACGACCAGGTCGGACGTGACGGCGCCGAACCGGTTCCGTATCGCCTCGATCGAGGTCTTGCCGCAGAGGCCGCAACTGGACGAGGTGAACACGTGGCGGGTGAGGCGCCCGAAGTCGACCGCGACCTCCGGGGCCAGGGTCGCGTTGACGACGTTGTCCTGCTCGACACTGGCGCACGGTTCGATCCGCACGAGATCCGCCGGGGCAGCGATGATCCCCTCGGTCAGGAGAAAACCCGCCGCCAGCTCGACATCGTGGCCCGGTGTCCGCATCGTGATCGCGATCGACCGGCCCCGAACCCGGATCTCCAGCGGTTCCTCCTCGGCCAGCTCATCGTGATCGCCCTGCACGGGGGCCGCAACCCCGATCCGCCAGACTTTCCTCCGTTGGCTCGCTGTCATTCCGCTGGACACGGTAGCGGCCGGCGACGAGTCGGACGGCCGGAATTCTCATGGCGAATACCATATTGACAACCTACGACGTCTGTAGTAGAGTCAGGGGTGCATCATATATAGGTGCAGGCGGTGGGGGTGTGGAGAGACCGATGGCACCGCGGGAAAGCGATCTCGGCACGGCGGAGTTGGAGGTGCTCAAGGCCCTGTGGGATCACGGTCCCGCCACCGTCCGGCAGGTGCTGGAACGCCTGCACGACCAGGGCCGCAGGGTCGCCTACACCACCGTGCTGACCTTCCTCAGCCGCCTGGAACAGAAACGCTTCGTCACGAGCGACAAGTCGGACCAGGCGTACGTCTACCGGCCGGTCGTGAGCCGCCAGAAGGTCACCGCCACGCGATTGCGGTCGGTGATCGAGCAGCTCTACGACGGGGTGGCGGCACCGATGGTTCTGCAGCTCATGCGGCAGGAGAATTTCTCCGCGGATGAAATCGCGGAGTTCCAGAATCTAATTGACCAGTTGGACGCGAAACGGCAACGCTCAAAACGATGATCATGGACTGGCTGCCAATCGATCTGGTGTGGCGGGGAGCGCTGGTGGTCGTACCCGCGGCCCTGCTCGTCGCGCTGATCGGAGGCGTGTGTCCGTGCCGTCCGTCCACCCGTCACGCGATGTGGCTGGTCGTGCTGCTGATTCTCGTGGCGACACCGTTCGTGCCACGCATTGATTTCGGGCAGTTGCCGGTCGGCCCCTCGGCGGACCTGGTCCAGACCCCGCGGACCGAATCGGCTCCCCGCCGGGAACAGGAGGCCATCGCCCCCACTGTCTCCTCCGGGCCGCCGGCAGCTGTTTTTTTTCTTGAACCGACGCGGCAACACGGCAACCGGCCGACCATGCCGCCGGCGCCGATCGCGCGGCCGGTCGAACTGCCCGTGGCACCCGAACCGGTTCCGGTACCACGGCAGGTTCCCGGGCTCGCGACGTCGGGCGTTCCCGAATGGCTGGTCCGCCTCGACGCGGTCCGTACGGCGGTGCTGAGCCTTGCTCCCATCCCGGCCGCTGTCTGGCTTGGTGGAATCCTGCTGCTGCTGGTTGTCGGCGCCGTGCGAATCGCCCGGGCGTCGAGACTGGTCCGCAACGGCTCGGCCGCGCCGCCATCGGTGGTCCGCATGGTCGAGACAGAGTCACGCAGGCTCGGACTGAGGCGGTCGCCGGCGATCGTGATGGTTGACGGGCGCATCTCACCGATGCTCTTCTGCGGCCGGCGCGTGACCCTGGTACTGCCCCGGCGGCTCTGGCGGCAGCTTGACGAGATCGGTCGCCGTGCCGTGATCTGCCACGAGCTCGCCCACCTGCGGAGGCGGGATCATTGGGTGTGCTGGATCGACATGATCGTCGGCTGGATCTACTGGTGGCACCCCGTGGTGTGGTGGATTCGCCGGCGCCTGGGCGAAGAGGCGGACCTCTGCTGCGATACATGGGTAACCACGTTGCTGCCGAACGGGCGGCGGGCCTACGCGCAGGCGCTGCTCGAGGCCCGCCGATGCGGCAGCCGTACTTCCAACGTCGCGCCCTCGGTCGGGCTCGGCGCCACGACCAGAAGAGCCAGACGATTTGCAAGGAGACTTACGATGGTGATGACCTCACACACGAGCCCCGGGATCTCACGCAAGGGCACGCTGCTGGCATGCGTCCTCGGCCTCGGCGGAATCCTCGTCACGCCGCTGTGGGCGTGTCCGGATGCTCCCAGGTCCGACACGTCGGCCAGGACGGTCAGGGCACCGCGCGCACCGCGCGCACCGCTCGCACCGCGCGCACCGCTCGCACCGCTCGCGACGATGCCGCCCCTGCCCGACGCGATGCCGGGGTCCGAGACGACCTTCGAACAATTCATGCAGGGCCGCGAAGGCGAGCCGCTGGAGCACCGCATGCAGGAGCTGGAGCGCCGGCTCGAGCGGATGCACCGTGAGCTGGAGCGGATGCTCCACGAGCCGCGAAGCCACGGTGGTGATGGGGGTGTCCTGGGGCTTGTCAGGGCCGAGAGCCTCGGCCGGCTGTTGACCATGTACGGCGCGGCCGTCGGCCAATCGAAGCGCCACCGCGACAGTTGCATCAAGAACGCAGCTGTGAGCACCGGGCCGATCGTGATCCGCAAGTACGAGCTCGCCGGCGGCAAGCGCGAGGCGCTGATCGAGCTCATGGTTCGCGACGACGTGCCGATCCGCGTCAGGCCGCTCGACGACGGCATCGAGGTGCACGCGACGGAGGGGCAGCAGTGCCTCTTCGAGGCGTTCGTCATGATGATCGGCACCGGCGAAACCGAGCAGGAGTACGAGCTGTCCGAAGGCAAGCTCGAGGCGTTGACCGGGCTCATGGTCCGGTCCGATGTGCCGATCTTCGTCTCGCCCGGCGAGCGGCAGATCACGCTTCACGGGACGGAGCTCGAGCAGGCCGTTTTCGGGGCGTTCGTCAGGATGATTCAACCCGGTGACCGAGCAGCGGGCAGTCGCGACGCGCCCGAGGCGCTGGCGTACAGCGAGGCGCTCGCGGGCCTGGCCAGCCAGTACGAATCGCAGGCGCACGCCCAGGTCGCGGGAATGCGCGGCCTCCAGGCCGCGCTTCGTGCCCTCGCGCAACAGGGCAGGAACTTCGATCGCCAGTCCGATCGGCTTTACGAGAAGGCCGACCGGCTTCGCGACAAGGCCGACAGTGTCCGTGATGATGCGGACGAGCTGCGCGACGACGCCGATGAACTCCAGGGCAAGACGCGAGAATCGGCGATGAAGCGTGCCGAGAAACTCCTGCGCAAGGCCGAGGAGATCCTGCAGGCGGCCGAGTCGATCGAGCAGCAGGCCGAGATGCTCGAGCAACAGGCCCAGCAGATCGAGCAGCAGGCGGAGCAGATCGAGCAGCAGATCGACGAGCTGGATGAACTCGCCGACCGCGGTGTGCGTTGATCGAGCCTGCCGGCGGCGATGCGCGATACGGGGTGAGGCCGCAACGCCTCACCCCTTTTTGGAGGGTCGGTCGATCCAGGGAGGTCTGCGCATGAGTGTCCCGCGAACCACACGATTCTCGCCGGGCTGTGTCGCCTGCGTCGTCGCAGCGACGGCGCTGGGCGGCGCCGCCAACGGTCAGATCGCCGTTGACGAAGCGGCCGCCCTGCGCAGCTACTACAGCGGCAACGGGTTGCTCAACCGGGGGATGTACGACCTGGCCGCCCAGGAATACCGCCGGTTTCTCGAGGATCATCCCGATCACCTCAAGGCGACGTTGGCGCGGTACGGGCTGGCGGTGAGCCTCTTCAGGTCGGGCAACTACGCGCCGGCAGTGCAGCAGCTCGAGGCTCTCGGCACGCCCGACGACTTCGAGTACGCCGCCGAGGTGCTCGTGATCACCGGCCAGAGCCGACTGGTGCTCGGTGACCCGGCACGTGCCGCGGAGGCGTTCGGGCAGGTCCTGCGCGAGCATCCGGAGCACGGGCTCGCCGACGAAGCGGCAGCGCTGCACGCCGAGGCGTTGTACGAAGCCCGGCGCTTCGAGGAGGTCGAGCGCCCATGCCGGCTGCTCGCCACGCGTTGGCCGGACAGCCCCCATCGCGAGCGGGCCGAGCTCTTCGGCGGCCTCGCGCAACTCGCGCGCGGCCGCTTTGCAGCGGCCGCCGAACGTTTCGACGCGATGATCGCGATGTACCCCGACGGCGACCACGCCGACCGCGTGGTGCTGCTGCGTGCCCAGAGCCTGCATCGGGCCGAGAGGGTGCCGGATGCCGTGGCCGGGTACCGCGACGTGATCCGGCGGGCCCGCGACGAGTTCGTGCCGGACGCGATGTACGGGCTGGCCGTCCTGCTGAACATGACCCGCCGTCACGCCGAGGCCGGCACGGTCCTGGACGGGCTCCTGCGGCGGTACCCCGACGACGACGTCGTTCCGGCGGCGCAGCTCATGCGAGGTCGCGTGTGGTTCGACGTCGAGCAATACGAGCGGGCCGGCGAAGTATTCGAGGAGCTCTCGCGGCAGGACGGTGACTACCGCGATGATGCGGCGTACTGGTCGGCCAAGTCGATGTTGCGACGCGGTGACGCCTCCGGGGCGGCGCGGGCGCTGGAGCAGGCGCTGGCGAACTTCCCCGACAGCGAGCTGGTTCCGCAGATGACCTACGACCGGGCGGTGGCGCTGCTGGGCGCGGGCGAGCCCGGCGTCGCGATCACGGTCCTGGAAGAGTCCGGTCCGCGTCACCGGAGCACGACCTCGCCGCCGACGCCTTGCAACTCGAGGCCGCGGCGCACCATCAGCAGCGCCGGTACCGCGAGAGCCTCGCCCGCTGCGAGACGTTTCACCGGCGCTATCCCGGCCACGAGCTGAGTTCGGCGGTCGATCTGCTGGCGGCGGAGAACACCTATTTCCTGGAGGATTACGAAGCGGCAGTGCCGAGGTACGAGTCCTTCCTGGGGCGCCATCCAGATCACGAGCAGGCGGGGCTCGCGCGTTTTCGCCTGGGGATGGCGCTGCACCGGCAGGAGCGTTTCGGCGATGCGCGGCCGTGGTTGGAAAGCGTCGTCGACGGACGCGACACCGAGCAGCGCTACCGGTCGGCGCTGCTGGCCGCCGGTGACGGCGAATTCCAGCGCGACCGCTGGCCCGCGGCCGAGCAGCACCTGCGTGACTATCTGTCGTTCGGCCTCGATCAGCCCGGCGCGGATGATGCGCTGCTCAAGCTGGGCCTCGCGCAGCAGCGCCAAGGTGATCGTGATGGCGCCCTGGAGACCTTCGGCAGTCTGATCGACCAGCGCGACGACAGTCCTCATCGCCTGCACGGCCTCTTCGAGACCGGGCAGGTCCTGGTGGAGCTGGATCGTCACGACGAGGCCCGGACCGTGTTCGAGCAGGTCCTGGAGCAGGGACCGGAGTCTCCGTTCGCGGGGCACGCGATGAATCACCTGGGGGCCCTCGCTCTCCGTGACGGCGATTTCAGCGAGGCAGCGCTGTTCTTCGGCAGTGCCGCGTCGAAGCTTGGATCCGGTGATGCCGCGGCCGAGGCGCTCTTCCAGCAGGGCCGCGCGCTGATGGCGGCCCGCAGCTACGACCGGGCCCGGAGCGTTCTCTCGACATTGCTCGGCTCGTACCCGTCGCACGAGCGAACCGCGCAGGCGTCGGCGCTGCACGCCGTTGCGCTGTCGCGGCAGGATGTGCAAGACGAGGCCGGTCACCAGTCGGCACTGGCGGCGATCGAACGCGTCGAGGCGCGGCACCTCGGATCGCTGGAGCCGGCGTTGCGGGCATCGTTGTGGTATGAGAAGGCGTGGTGCCTGCGCGAACTGGGCCGTTATGACGACGCGGCGCACACGTACCGGCGAGTGCTCGACCAGGAGCAGTCCGGCGATCAGCGCGTGGGCGACGTGTGCGACCATGCCACGCTCGAGCTCGCCGAGCTCGAAGCGGACGCCGGGCGGTACCAGGAGGCTGCCGAGCTGCTGCGCCGCCTCGAACGGCGAACCGGCGGTACGGCGGGTGAACCGGTCCTGCACCGGCAGGTCGAATACCGGCTGGGCCTGTGCGAGTTTCATCTCGGCAGGCACGTCCAGGCGGCGACGATGCTGGAGTCGTGGCTGGGCGACGAGCCTGACGCCGAACTCGTGCCGTCGGCGCGATTACTGTGTGCCGAGTCGCTCATCAACCAGGGCCGGTACGGCCGCGCGATCGAGCACCTTGATCGCCTGGTCACGGACCATCCCGGCGACGAATCGCAGGGCCCCGGCCTGCTGCGGCTCGGCACCCGCCACGGCGAGTTGCAGAACTGGCCGTCGAGCGAGGAAGCCTTCGCGACGTACCTTCAACGGTTCGAGGGCTCGGAACTCTGGTTCCAGGCGCAGTTCGGCATCGGCTGGGCCCGCGAGAACCAGGGTCGCTACGACGACGCGATTGCTGCGTATCACCTCGTGACGGCGCGGCACCAGGGGCCGACCGCGGCCAGGGCGCAGTTCCAGGTCGGCGAGTGTCTCTTCGCGCAAAAGAAGTACGACGAGACATCGCCCGCCGTGAGCCCCGCCGGCGACTTCGTCTACTTCGCGTCCGACCGGCCGGGCGGGGCCGGCGGGTTCGACCTGTACCGCTCCCGGCGAGTGCACGGGGCGCACATGCCGGCATTGAGCCTGGGCGAGCCGGTGAACACGGCCGCCGACGAGTTGGATCCGGCGGTGAGCCTCGGCGGCTTCGGGCTGCACTTCGCCGCCGAGGGCGATGGCAGCTTTGATCTGCGGTACACGGTCTCGCGCGAGGTGTTCACGCGCATCGAGACCTACCGGTCCGAGCTGGCATGGGGCACCATGTGGACCGACCTGTGGCCGTACCTGCTGTGGCTGCTGGTGGGGATCGCGCTGCTTGGCATCCTCGCGGGACTGCTGCACCGGCTGGAGTACCGCAAGCTGACGCTGCTGGCACGGTGCATGATGGCAAGCCTGGTCATTCACCTGCTCGTGATGGTGGCGTTCGGGTTCTGGGGCGTGTCATCGGTGCTGTCGGAGTGGACCAGGCCCGGCCGCGGCACGCGCGTCGTGCTCACGGCGCCGTCGGTCGGCGCCGGGCTCGCCCACCAGGTCCGCGCGATGCCGGCGATGCCCGAGCAACCCGACGTCCGGGCGCAACGGCGCGGCGAGCGCGGCCCCGATCTCCTGGCGATAGCCCGCCACGCCGGCGAGCCCGCGGGACCGGGCATGGCACTGCCGGTGATCGAAGCGGGCGAGGTCGATGCGTTGACACGGATCAGCCCGCCCGGTGCATCGAGGGTGTTCGAGCCGTCGAGAGTCGTCCACGCGGCGGCGCCCGACGCGCCCGGGCCTGCGTCCTCAACCAGGGTGGCCATCGACGTCGCGCCCACCGTCAGCCGGCCAGCGGCGCTGGCGTTCGATCTGCCGCGACTCGAGGAGTCGTCGGTGGTCTCGGAGCCGGAGCGGGCGCACGGCCCGGTGACCGTGCCGGTGTCGGCGCGGCATCGCCGGTGGGCGCCTCCGGCGGAGGCCGACCCACGGCGCGCCGACGTCGGTGTCACGCGGTACACGGTCGAGGCCGCGGTCCGGTTCATCTACGAGGCGCGGGGCCTGTCCGTGGGCGGATGGCGGTACCGGCCCGGACAGGCCGGTGACACGTCGGTCATGGGCTGGCAGATCATGGCGCTGACCAGCGCCAGGCGAGCCGGCATCGACGTGCCGGACGATGCCTTCGACATCGCCGCAAAGTGGCTCGACCTCGTGCACCGCCCTTCGCAACCGGGGACGTACACGTACCAGCCCCGCCGCGAGGTGACGCCCGCCATGACGGCAGAGGGGATGTTCGTACGGCAACTGCTCGGCGCCGGGCGCGACGAGCCGCGCATGCGAGGCTCGGCGAAGTACATTCTCGACCACCCTCCGGGCTGGCGGCCCGATGCCAACACCTACTACTGGTACTACGCCACGCTGGCCCTGTTCCAGCACCAGGGCTCGGAGTGGCGGCAGTGGAACGAGTCGATCAAGCTGCTGCTGGTCGGGCGACAGTTGACGTCAGGTCGAATGGCGGGAAGCTGTGACCCCGACGGCCGGTGGGCAGGGGTGGCCGGGCGCGTCTACCAGACGGCGATCGCGACGCTGACGCTGGAGGTGTATTACCGGTACCTGCCGTCGTTCGTGCGGCAGCCGTGAGGAGAAGCAGGGGCGCGGCGGCGCCTAGGATCCACGACCGATGTGCTGTCGCCTGGGTCGCTGCATGCGAAGAAACAAGCCGAAGAGGAACGTATTCATGATGTCGGTCCGCCGACGACGCGTCGCGGCGTGGATGGTCTGCGCGGCGGCGCCGGGCCTGGCAGCCGTGCCGGCCCTGGCCCGGATGGGAGACCCCGCCGCCGTCACCGTGGATGCGGTCCGTCTCGAATCGGTGCAGCAGCACCGCCGGGTGACGGGTGAGCTCCGCGCGGTGCGAAGCAGCAGGGTAGCGACCCGCGAAGCCGGCCTCGTCATCGAGATGTCCGTTCGCGAAGGCACGCGGGTACGGGCCGGCGACGTGCTCGCCAGGCTCGACGACAGCCTCCTGCAACTGGAACTCAAGCGCGCCGAGGCCAACGCCGCGGCGGCGGCGGCCATCGTCGACGAACGCGACGCGACGCTCTCGTGGCGCGAGCGCGAGCTCGAGCTCTACACCCAGTCGGCCCGGCGCGGCGCCGCCAACGTCAAGGAGGTTCTCGACGCCGAGTCGACCACGACCATCGCCCGCGCCCGCGTGCTGCAGGCCAGGCGTCTCGTCGGTGTCGCCGAGGCGAGGGTGGAGCTGCTCAGGAAACGGCTCTCGGACATGGTCGTGAGGGCGCCCTTCGACGGCATCGTGCTGGCTCGCGGGGCCGAACTCGGCGAGTGGGTCGGCGAGGGCGACGACCTCGCCCAGCTCGTGTCGATCGGGGAGATCGAGGCGTGGCTGGACATTCCGCAGCGATACTTCGGGGCGGTGACCGAACGCCGGATCGAGGTCATGATCAGCATCGATGCGACCCGGGTGACCGCCGGCTCCGAGAACATGCGGGTGATCCCCCGGGTCGATCGGCGTTCCAGGTCGTTCGTCGTCGTCGTCACGCTCGACGATCACGACGGCGCGCTCACGCCGGGCATGTCGCTGACGGCATGGGTGCCGACGGGGGGGCGAACCGACCGGCTCACGGTCTCCAAGGACGCGGTGCTCCGCAATGACGCCGGGGCCTTCGTCTACGTGGCGCGCGGCGGCAAGGCGGTGCCCGCGACCGTCCAGGTTCGTTTCCCGGTCGCGGACCGTGTCGTCATCGAGTCGTCCGGACTGCACGCGGGCGACCTGGTCGTCGTCGAGGGCAACGAGCGACTCTTCCCAGGCGCTCTGATCCTGGCGCATCGGCGCGGCGACGTTGACTCCATAGAGACAATCCGGGAGCCCCGATGAACCTGATTCAGGGCATCATCCGGCAACCGGTCACGGTGACGGTCGGGGTCATTCTCGTCGCGCTGTCCGGCCTGCTCGCGCTGCAGCGGATCCCCATCCAGCTCACCCCCAACGTCGAGAGCACGATC
The DNA here is from genome assembly GCA_022562915.1 of Planctomycetota bacterium. Lineage (GTDB taxonomy): Bacteria > Planctomycetota > Phycisphaerae > Phycisphaerales > SM1A02 > JADFOJ01. Next base: position 65,427 of record JADFOJ010000006.1, read on the forward strand.
GTCAGCGTCACCACGCGGTGGGAGGGCGCGAGCCCCCAGGAGGTCGAGCAGAACATCGTCGACAAGCAGGAGGAACGGCTGCTGGGATTAGCCAACCTGCGGATGATGACGAGCAATTCCAGGCAGGGCGAGGGGAGGATCCGCCTGGAGTTCGAGACCGGCACGGACAAGGCCGAGGCGCTTCGAGAGGTCAGCGACAAGCTCCGGGAAGTGCCGAATTACCCGGAGAACGTCGACGAGCCGGTCATCCAGGCGACGGACCGCGAGAACCGCGACTACATCGCGTGGATCGTCTTCGGCACGACCGATCCGGAGTTTGACGTCAGGATCCTGCGCGATTTCGCCGTTGATCGGATCGAGCCGGCGCTGGAGCGCGTGGCGGGCATCGCCGAGATCAACGTGCTGGGCGGCCGCGAGCGCGAGGTGCAGATCCGCGTGGATCCCGTCCTGTTGGCCCAGCACGGCATCACCCCCCGGGACTACGTCCGGTCGATCCGCGAGACGAACCAGAACATCTCCGCGGGGCGGCTTGCCGACGGCAAGCGGGACGTCCGCGTGCGGACGATCGGTCAGTACGAGACGCTCCGGCAGATCGAGGACACGGTCATCGCCGACACCGATGCAGGCCAGGTGCGGGTCCGCGACGTGGCGGAGGTCGTCGAGACGTTCAAGGAGCCGACCAGCTTCGTGCGCTCGCGCGGCCGGTCGGTGATCGCGATCAACGCCGAACGCGAGATCGGCTCCAACGTCATGACGGTGATGACCGGGCTCAAGCAGGCGGTGGACCGTCTCAACGCCCCCGGGGGACTGCTCGACCACGAAGCGCGGCGTCTGGGCCTCGACGGAGAGTTGACGCTCACCCAGGTCTACGACCAGACGGTGTACATCACCGATGCCCTGGCGCTCGTGCGCAACAATATCTGGATCGGCGGGGTGCTCGCGACGCTGGTGCTGCTGCTGTTCCTTCGGTCGCTGCGTTCCGTCGGGATCATCGCCTTGTCGATACCGATCTCCGTCCTCGGCACGGTCGTGGTCATGGTGGTGATGGGCCGGAGCGTCAACGTCATCAGTCTTGCGGGCATGGCGTTCGCCGTCGGCATGGTCGTCGACAACGCCATCGTGGTGCTGGAGAACGTCTTCCGGCACATGGAGATGGGCAAGTCCAAGGGCCAGGCGGCCTGCGACGGCGCGCGCGAGGTCTGGGGGGCCGTGCTCGCCTCGACGCTGACGACCATCGCGGTCTTCATCCCGATCCTGCTCGTCCAGGAAGAGGCGGGCCAGTTGTTCCGGGACATCGCCCTGGCCATCTGTGCGGCGGTGGGGCTGAGCCTGGTCGTGTCCATCACGGTCATTCCGACCGCGGCGGCGCGGCTGCTCACGCGGAGCCGTTCCGCCGGCGAGGCGACTGAACGCGCCGCGCGGCCCGCGGGTTTCTCCGCCGCCGTCGGGCGGGCGATCTACCGGATCTGCGGCAGCACACCGTTGCGGCTCGGCATCATCGGCGTGCTGACGGTGGTCTCGGTCACAGGCACCATCATGCTCATGCCACCGGCGGATTACCTGCCGCACGGCAACCGCAACCTCGTCTTCGGCCTGGTCATTCCCCCGCCGGGCTACAACATCGGGCAGATGAACGAGATGGCCGAGCGGATCGAGCAGTCCATGCGGCCGTTCTGGGAAGCGGGAGAACTCAAGGACGATCCGGCCGCGTACGAGCAGGCGGTGGCGAAGCTGCCCGCTGTGCCCACGTTCGACCGGGCAACGATGAAGCCGGGCGAACCGGTCGTGCCGCCGTCGCTGGAGAACTACTTCCTGGTGTCGTTCGACGGCATTCTCTTTCACGGCGGCGTCAGCGACGATCCGGCCAAGGTGGTCGATCTGATCCCGCTGTTCACCCACGCCACCCGCCCCGAGGTGCTGCCGGGAGTGATCTCGTTCCCGTTCCAGGTGCCGCTGTTCCGCCTCGGAGGCTCCACCGGCTCGGCCGTCAAGCTCCAGCTGGCGGGCCCCGACCTTGACGAGGTCACGCGCTGCGGTGTGGCCGTCATGGCGGCGCTGGTCGCCGATCCGTCGTTCGAAAAGATTCAGCCTGTTCCCGGCAACTTCGCGATTCTCGCGCCGGAGCTGCAGGTCCGGCCGGACCTGGTGAGGCTCAGCGAGCTCGGCCTCACCACGACGGACGTCGGCCTCATGGTCCAGGCGGCGGGGGACGGCGCCGTCATCGACGAGTACCACCTCGGCGGCGAGTCGATCGACCTGAAGATCATCGCGCGGGAGTCCGTGGGGCAGACCACGATCATGGGCATCGAGGACATCCCCATCGCCACGCCGTCGGGGCGGATCGTTCTGCTGGGCTCGATTGCCGAGATCCGTCGCGTCGGCGCGCCGAGCCAGATCGCCCGCGTCGGGCGCCAGCGTTCGGTGAGCTTCGAGGTCAACCCGGCGCCGAACGTTCCGCTGGAACTGGCGATGACGCGGCTGGAGGATCTCGTCGAGTCGATGCGCGAGACGGGCGTCATTCCGTCGTCGATCACCAGCACCCTCGCCGGCACCGCCAGCAAGCTCCAGGCAGTCCGGTCGGCACTGCTCGGCGACGGCACGCTGCTGGGGACGATCAACAGCTCACTGGTGCTGGCGCTGGGCGTGGTGTACCTGCTGCTGTGCGTGCTCTTCCAGAGCTTCCTGCGACCGCTGGTGATCATGTTCAGCGTGCCGCTGGCGACCCTCGGCGGCTTCGCCGCGTTGTACGCCATGAGAATGTGGAGCTTGACGGACCCGTACATGCCGATCCAGTCGATGGACGTCCTGACGATGCTCGGCTTCGTGATCCTGATCGGCGTCGTGGTGAACAACGCGATCCTGATCGTCCACCAGTCGCTGAACTTCATGGAGCACAACGTCTTCGTGCGCCCGGGGCTTCTGGGGCCGCTGCCGCACCGGGTGGCAATCGCCGAGGCCGT
>JADFOJ010000060.1 GCA_022562915.1 Planctomycetota bacterium
CCGGGAACGTCGGGAAGTGGCCGATCCAGGTCAACGAACACGGAGCCCGGTGGACCGGCGAGGCTGGGAAGTTTTGGGCCGCGCTGGTGGAGGTCGAGTACATTGAGGTCGACGAGCTCGGGATGGCATGGTGTAAAGACTGGCCGGAGTGGGGAGGCGCCGCGCTGGTGGAAAAAATCAGGAAGAACCGCGGGAAGTACGTCCCCGAGAACCTCGCCTTCTGCCTTCACTTTTCTCTCTACCCGGAAGACTGCGCTCGGTTGCGCTCGGTGGCGCAAAATGACGCACAGATAAGAGGAGATGAGAGTAGAGAAGACTATAAGGAGAGTTCTCAGTCAGCAGAAACAGAGTCGGCAAAAGCGGAAGAGGTCAGCAAGGACGACGTCGAAGAGTGCTACACGTCCTACCCGACCACAACCCTCCGAGACGGCAAGCCTCAATCAACCGGGAAGCGTCTCAAAGACAAGGACGAGATCCGTCGGATTTTGAAGGGTCGGTACCCGTTGCTCCTTGCCATCCGGACTGAGGTCCAGGTCAAGGCGGGGAATTATCTCAAGGACTTCCACCGATTCCTCAAGAATCTCCCCGACCCTGACACCATCACCGCGGCGAGCGAAGCGGCGGGGAAGCCGATCGCGTGTCGTCACAAATGGGGAGAGCTCCAACGCACGAAGGACCGGAGGCTCTACCGCGAGTGCTTGAACTCCGGGTGTAAGAAGACCAAGTGGGACCATGAAGCGATGGACCACGAAGAAGACCAGCGGGAGGCGAAGAGTACCGAGGCCTCCCAAAACGAGAACGACGCCCGGATCCGTCTGCACAGACAGGCCGAGGCTTTAAAAAAGAAGATGAAAATCTAAACGGAGGACCACATGAAAACAGACAGAGAGAAGGACGAACTCAACGTGGCAGTCGCGCAAAAATTGAACGGCGACGTCATTCAGTACACCAGGAACACGGACGACGCCTTGACGCTTGTGTCGGATCCAGAGCTCAAGTTCCGGCTCGAGAGAATAGGGAAGGAGATCCTCGAGGGCGGCGTCTTCGTATGGAAGGCAGTCGTCCGCGGCGTGACCCGTCTCGACTTGGATCCGGCCGTGGCGATCGTTGAGGCGTGGCTCGCGTACCAGGACGACGCCGACAACGGCGAGTGGACCGAGATGGAGAGCTCCAACATCGCCGCGATGAAGTACGAGAACGGCGACCTCCTGGTCCGCTTCAACAACGGCGGCGTCTATAAGTACATGAACGTCCCGGGCGACGTGGTCGTGGAGTTCAAAATGTCAGAGAGCGCGGGGAAGTTCCTCAACTCCACGATCAAGAAGTACGACTGCGAGAAGGTCGAGGTCTCGGATTAAGCCGGCTTATCAAGACCTGTCCGTGGACATCTACCAGGGGGACTGCGTCGCGATCATGGGCGCGCTCCCCTCGGGGATCGTACAGACTTGCGTGACGAGTCCGCCGTACTGGGGGCTCCGTGATTACGGGACCGATGACCAGCTCGGGCTCGAGGACTCTCCTGAGGCCTATGTTGAGAACCTGGTCAAAGTCTTCCGAGCGGTTCATCGACTTCTTGCGGAAGATGGGATCTTGTGGCTCAACCTGGGCGACAGTTACGCAACCGGGACAACAAGGATGAGGAAACAATCTAAAAATCCAGGGGTAGGCGCCAATCACCCGAGAGCTCAAAATGGTGTAGGCCGAGTGGGAACTCCAGACGGGCTAAAGACTAAAGACTTGATTGGGATCCCGTGGCGGGTAGCCTTCGCTTTACAGGCGGACGGATGGTACCTTCGCCAGGACATCATCTGGTCGAAGCCAAACCCAATGCCGGAGAGCGTGATGGACAGATGCACAAAATCCCACGAGTATATTTTTCTATTGTCAAAGTCTGCGAAGTATTACTACGACGGCGAAGCGATCAAGGAGCCGGTCGCGGCGGCGAGTGTTTCTCGGCTAGGACAGAAGAACCTCGCAAACCAGAGGGGGAGCGACCGAGTCCCAGGCAAGGACAATGGGAACATGAAGGCGGTCGGGGACGGTGAGACGCGGAACAAGCGAAGCGTCTGGACCGTGGCGACCAAGCCGTACAAGGAGGCACACTTCGCGACCTACCCGGCGGATCTGATTCGTCCGTGTATTTTGGCCGGTAGTGCGAAGGGTGACACAGTCCTCGATCCGTTCATGGGTTCGGGTACGACTGCCTTCGTCTCGAAGGAACTGGGACGACGGGCGATCGGGTGCGAGCTCAATCCCGAGTATATTGAAATAGCAAAAAGACGCCTAGCCCAGGAGGTACTCCCATTATGAAACGAGCGCGCGCGGTCTGCTCATGTTGCGGCCAGTCCAAAGTCGAACACGGCCATCGAATGAACCGCGGCCTCTCTCAAGCCCTCGCGACTCTGTTCGCGAAGGCTGGGAGGTCGCCGGTCCACTTGAAGGAGCTCGGCCTGGACTACTCGAGCCGGTGCAATTTTCAGAAGCTCCGGTACTGGGGGCTCGTTGAGATGTACTTCGACCCGTCGACCAGGACCCGGAAGTCCGGCTGGTGGCAGATCACCGAGGACGGCGCCGACTTCTTGAAGGGATTCATCGAGGTCCCGGTTCGGATCTGGACGTTCCTCGGAGACGTGGTCGACGCGGAGGAGCAGACGACGAAGATCTTCGACGTCTGGGAAGGCTACACGGTCCGCGAGGACTGGGCCAAGGAGGCGCGCCGACACGACGATCCTCAGATGGCGCTTGACATATAGGACAATTTTGTCCTATACTTTGAACAGTTTCCACAGGTTACGAACAACGGAGGACCAGATGGACTTTTACATATACGCGAAACAAGTGACCCACGGCCGCAAGGACAATGCCGTCCGGGCTCACTTTTTACGACCAGAGCGCGGCGGTCTCACGACTGACCTCGACAAGGCGGGGATCTACACGGAGGAGGAGGCGAACCACATCGCGAACGAGGCCTACATCCCCGTCCCGATGCTCACGGCTCAGGGCTTGGCCCACTTGGTCGTCAACTGGGAAGGGCTCGAGACCACGCTCGCTGGAGCGAAAAAGGCATGAAGTCGATCACTCTCAAGATCTGGCCGCAATACTACCAGCCGATCGTGACAGGCGAGAAGAAATTCGAGCGCCGGAAGAACGACCGCGACTATCAGGTCGGCGACCAGCTCCTTCTCAGGGAATGGGACCCGAAGGTCTACGACGACGAGGTCGAGCGCGTATTCGGGAGGCGCGGGACGCTCGTCATGGAGAGCGACGGACAGAAGGCGGCGATCGTCGCCAAGGCCTACACCGGCCGGAGCCTAGTGAAGACGGTGAGCTATATCGAGGAGGGTCCAGGCTTCGGGCTCGAGGCCGGCTTCGTGGTGATGGGTCTCAAGTCGTGAAACAGCTCGGACGTGTGGGGAAAATCAAAGCGAAGAAGAAGCGCCTCGCGAAGATGACCTACGTCCGAGCTCATGGGGAGAAGTTAGAGGAAACCTGGCGCGCGCCGTGTCAGTCATGCACCCGGACGATCTGGTTCTACCAGGCGGACCCGTCACACAAACACCCGGCCGGTCGCGTTTGGAACTACCACGGCCCCGACATCGACGGCCCGGAAAATATTCAATACGTTTGTCGGATCTGCCACGACTTCTCAGAGATTGGAGAGTGGGCGATTCGTGCGCGGGACTGGATCCTCAAGGACCCGGCGAACGTTCTCAACGGTCTCCGGATCGACTGGCCGCGGGACATCTGGGCCGCTTTGATACTTCACCATAAGAGAGTCAGATATTGAAAAAATCAAAAAAATCACCGGAAGACCTGGACGCCTTGAAGGAGCGGATCGCGGGGAACCTCCGCCGCTTCCGAGAGATCTCGAAGGGCGGACCGTTCACCCAGCGACGTCTCTCAGAGGAGGCGGGGATCAACCCAAAGACCCTTTACAGAATGGAAAGCACGACGAGCCCCTACAAGATCGAGGACCTCGCCCGTGTCGCCTGGGTGCTGGGGATCCCGATCGAGGACCTCATCCGGACACCGCGGAGGCGCGCCTCGTGACGAGCCCTGCAGATGACCCGCGCGGCCCGTTGCGCGCCTCGATGACACTGAAAGAGCTCTACGAAAGGGACCAGAGACAGCGGGAGAACCGGATCCGGAACCAAGGCTACAACGCCGGGATCCTCGCTGCCAGCCGCTACCCGCTGGCGATGGCCCGCGACCACCTGGTCTCGCCGGTCTTCCGGAAGCTCAACAAGCGGGGCACGCCGCAGGTGTCCATCGTCGTCACCGTCGGGGCGATCCTCTTCTTCCTGCTGGTCCTGAGGAACCCGGCCGGGATCGCCAAGCTCGCCAGCGGCCTGCAGCTTCTCATGTTCGGCCTGCTGTGCCTGGCCGTGATCGTCATGCGCGAGAGCGGGCTGGAGTCGTACGACCCCGGCTTCCGATCGCCGCTGTACCCGTGGATGCAGATCGCCGGCATACTCGCTCCGTTCTGGATCATCGCGGAGATGGGATGGCTGCCGGTCCTGTTCACGTTCTGCCTGGTGCTGGCGGCCATTCTGTGGTACTGCGCCTACGGGCGCAAACGCGTTGACCGGCACGGGGCGGTGTACCACGTGTTCGAGCGACTCGGCCGCCGCCGGTACGCCGGCCTCGACCGCGAGTTGCGGAGCATTCTCAAGGAAAAAGGTCTTCGCGACGGGGATCCCTACGAAGAGATCGTGGCCCGGGCCGCCGTGATCATGGCCGGGAAGCGCGACACCTTCGAGCAGATCGTCACCCAGGCGTCGGCGAAGCTGGCCGAGCGGCTTCCGCGCACGGCCGAGTCGCTGGCGGAGGGGTTCCTCCAGGGCACCCGTGTCGGCGCGACGCCGGTCTCCGGTGGCGTGGCGTTGCCGCACCTGCGGCTGCCCGGCCTCGACGGGCCGGAGATGGTCCTGGTGCGGTGCCCGAACCCCATCACGGTGACGGTCGGCGACGTGTTCGGGGCCGAGGGACCGAGCAGCCTGACGCACGCGATCTTCTTCCTGGTGAGTCCCGACGACAACCCCGGTCAGCACCTGAGACTCCTGGCCGAACTGGCGGGTCGGGTCGACCAGGAGGGCTTCATCGCGTCGTGGAAGGAAGCCGGTGACGAGCACGCATTGAAGGAGGTCATGCTGCGCGGCGATCGTTACCTGTCGCTGCCGGCCCTGACCGGAACCGCCACGAGCGTGCTGGTAGGTTGCGCCCTGCGAGACATCCAGCTGGCCGGGGATTGTCTCGTCGCCGTGATCCGGCGCGGGGGTGAGACGATCGTTCCGCGGGGCGACACCGTGATCGCCGACGGTGACTGGCTGACCTTCATCGGCAGCAGTCGGGGGATCCGGAAGCTGCGCACGCGGTTCGAGGTCGAGCGGCCGACTGACGGGGGGAAAATAGACCGGGAGTAATTTCCGGGTTGCCGGTACCGCGTTGCGGTGGGCCACCGGCCGGAAATTATTCCCGGTCTATTTTCCCCCCGTCAGTCGTGGAGCGACGTCCGAAGACACGGCCGACGCCGAAACGGCGTCAACCGTGCCACCTATTCTTGACACGCCAAAGTACCCCACGTACGATCGCCGCGACTTTGTGAAAAAAGGCACAGCGTGATGGGTCGGTATCACTACGTCTTCCCCAGATGGAGCAATGTCCTTGTAGCCGCGTTGGCCGTGACGGGCATGGTGGCGCCGTTGTACGTGGTGTTCGTGGTCGCCTACGGCTTCAGCCCGACCACCACGGACGTCGGGTACCAGCCCGTTCAACCGGTGCCTTTCAGCCACGAGGTTCACGCCGGCCGGCTCGGGCTGGACTGCCGCTACTGCCACAACACCGTGGAGTACGCCAACAAGGCCGCCATTCCGCCCACGCAGACATGCTTCAACTGTCACACGCAGATTCACAAGGACAGCCCCAAGCTCGCGCCGCTGTGGGAGAGCTACGAGACGGGCATGCCCGTCGAGTGGGTCCGCGTCCATGACCTGCCGGACTACGCCTACTTCAGCCACGCCGCGCATGTCACGCGCGGCGTGAGTTGCGTGGAATGCCACGGGCGGATCGACAAGATGGAGGTCGTCTACCAGCACGAAACCCTGAGCATGGGCTGGTGCCTGAACTGCCATCGCGACCCGGTGTCGCGCGTCCGCGATCCCGCCCTCGTGACGAACCTGGGCTGGGGCGCCGATCTCGACCCGGAGCAACGGCGGCTGGTCGGTCAGCGCTGGATCGACATCAATCAACTCGCACCCTCACAGAACTGCTCGACATGCCATCGATAGCAGGCGGCAATCTCCGCGGCAAGGCGTACTGGCGCAGTCTCGACGAGCTCGCGGACACCCCCGAGTTCAGGGAGTTCATGCACCGGGAGTTCCCGGCCGGGGCGACGGATCTGCTCGATTCGGGCGAGCGGCGCCAGTTCCTGCGGATCATGGGCGCGTCGCTGGCGCTGGCCGGCCTGAGCATGGCGAGCTGCCGCCGGTGGCCCAGGGAGACGATCGCCCCGTTCGCGCACCGCCCCGACGGCCGAACGCCGGGCATGCCGACCTATTACGCGACGTCGATGGAGTTGGCGGGGGTGGCCGCCGGGTTGCTGGTGACCAGCTTCGACGGCCGGCCCACCAAGATCGAGGGCAACCCCGAGCACCCGATGAACCGCGGCGCGACCGATGCGTGGTCGCAGGCGAGCGTGCTGGAGCTGTACGACCCCGACCGCAGCCGCCACCACATGCACCGGACCGACGGCCGCCGGCACAAGACCGGCGCCGACGAGTTCATCGCCTGGGCCGCGAAACACTTCGAAGGGGTCTCCAACTCACGGGGCAGCGGCCTGGCGATCCTTGCCGAGGCGAGTGACTCCCCGTCCATGCTGAACATGCGCGAGCGACTGCTCAAGCGGTTCGGGCGGGCCACCTGGTACGAGTACGAGCCGATCAATCGGGACAACGAGCTCGCGGGTACCGGGGACGCGTTCGGCGCGCCGTGGCGGCCGCAATACGCCTTTGACCGGGCGAAGGTCATCGTCTCGCTCGATGCCGACTTCCTTATGACGGACCCGGCGATGGTCAGGAACACGCGCGACTTCGCGGCGGGCCGTCGCGTGACACCCGAGACCGCCGACTCGATGAGTCGCCTGTACGTCTTCGAGAGCGGCTACAGCCTCACGGGCGCCAACGCCGACGTGCGTTTCGGCGTGCGCAGTGCGGACGTGGCGGCCATCGCCGCCCACCTCGCGGCCCGGCTGGTCCCCGATGCGGATGCCCGTGCCGATGGAGCCCCCGGCGATGCCGCGTCCCCGGAGACGCTCGGCATCGACCAGGAGACACTGGACACGATCGTCGAGGACCTGGAGGCTCACCGGGGCGAAGGCCTCGTGGTCGCGGGCCCGGGACAGCCCGCCGAGGTGCACGTGCTGGCACACCTGATCAACGACGCCCTGGGAAACGCCGGCCACACCGTGAGCTACACGGCGGTTCCCGACGCACAACCAAACGTCGCCGCGATCACCGACCTGGTCGAGGCCATGAAGGCCGGTACCGTCAGCACGCTGGTGATCCTCGGTGGAGACCCCGTCTACAACGCGCCTGTCGACCTGGATTTTCGCGGGCAGCTCGACTCGGGCCGGGTGACCTCGATTCACCTTGGCATCTACGACAACGAGACGTCCCGGCACTGCACGTGGCACGTGCCGCGGGCGCACTACCTGGAATCGTGGGGTGACGCGCGGTCGTGGGACGGCTCGTGGAGTGTCGTGCAGCCGCTCATCGAACCGCTGCTCGGCGGCCGCAGCGCGATCGAGCTGCTCGCCCTGATCAGCGGCGACGAGGTGACCGCCGGCTACGACATCGTCCGCCGGACGATGTCCGAGTCGGCGCGGCGGACCGACTTCGAGACGCTCTGGCGCCGGACGTTGCACGACGGGTTCCTCGTCGGCAGCGCGTTCACGCTGCAGACCCCCACCGCCCGGCGCGGTGCGGCGGCGACCGCCGTCGAAGGCATCCGTCAACAGTGGTCGCCGGCGAGCGACGGATCGTTCGAACTGGTCTTCGTTCCGGACACGAAAATCTTCGACGGCCGGTACGTGAACAACGGCTGGCTGCAGGAACTGCCGGACCCGCTGACGAAGCTCACCTGGGACAACGCCGTGCTCATGGGTATCGACGCCGCCGGGCGGCTCGGGGTCTCTACCGGCGACCTCGTGCGGATCAGTCACCAGGGCCGTGAAGTGACCGCGGCGGTACTGGTCATGCCGGGGCAGCACCCCGGCTCGGTCACGCTGTCGCTGGGCTACGGCCAGTCGCTGGGAAGCGTTTCCGAGGGGGCGGGGTTCAACTTCTACCTGCTGCGCGCCGTCGGCGGCATGGGCTTTGCCGCCGGTGCGTCGATCGAGCCCGTTGGCGGGCACTACGAGCTTGCGGTGACGCAGGATCACCATGCCGTCGACTCGGTCGGCGGCAAGGGAACGCAGCAGCGGCTGCCCTCGATCTACCGGGAGGCGACGGTCGAGGAATACCGGAAGAACCCCGGGTTCGCCAACGATCACCACCATACGGGGGCCCACGTCGCGCACCGCCTGTCGCTGTGGGACGAATCGAATCTCGACGGCGCCCAGTACGCGTGGGCGATGTCGATCGATCTCAACGCGTGCACCGGGTGCGGCGCGTGCGTCGTCGCGTGCCAGGCGGAGAACAACATACCGATCGTCGGCAAGGACCAGGTCAAGCGGGGCCGCGAGATGCACTGGATCAGGATCGACCGCTACTTCAAGGGCCACGATCCGGCCGTCCCCGAGGCGGCGGTCATGCAGCCGGTCCCGTGCATGATGTGCGAGAACGCGCCGTGCGAGGAAGTGTGCCCGGTTGCGGCGACGACGCACGACCAGGACGGTCTCAACGTCATGATCTACAACCGCTGCGTCGGCACGCGGTACTGCTCGAACAACTGCCCGTACAAGGTGCGGCGGTTCAACTACTTCGACTACATCAAGCGCCGGCCGGTTCGCGAGAGCGGTCTGCTGCACGTTCAGCTGGACTATTACACGCGGCCGCAGAGCGACACCAACCCGCTGCGCCGGCTCCAGTTCAACCCGGAGGTCACCGTTCGCAGCCGCGGGGTCATGGAGAAATGCACCTACTGCGTGCAGCGGATCAGCGCCGCCAAGATCGCCGCCAAGAACCGCTGGGTGAAGCTGTCGGCGCAGGACAAGGCCCGCGACACGCGGGTCACCGTGGCCGACGACTCGTTCACCTCGGCGTGCGCCCAGGCGTGCCCGGCGCAGGCGATCGTCTTCGGGGACAAGAACGACGCCGCCAGCAGGGTCACCGCGGCCTTCAAGAACGAGCGCACCTACGAGATGCTCGAGGAGCTCAACACCAAGCCGCGGACCCGGTACCAGGCCAGGCTCCGCAACCCCGCCCCGGCGCCGGCGGGCTCGGGGTCGTCGCCACATGCGGTGCAGCATGGATAGTCCTGCATGACAACATTGCCGATCGACAACACCTTCGACGATCCGGCGCAACGCGCGCCGCTGGTGCTGAACCATCACGACTTCGGCACGGTGACGGAGAAGATCTGCTCCGTCAACGAGGCCCGCCGCGCGCCGCGGGCGTGGTACGTCGCGTTCGTGATCTCGCTCGGGTTCCTCGGCATCTTTGGCGCCATGATCATGTACCTGTTCGCCACCGGCGTTGGGGTGTGGGGCAACCAGAACCCGGTGATGTGGGGCTTCCCCATCATCAACTTCGTCTTCTGGGTCGGCATCGGCCATGCCGGCACGCTGATCTCGGCGATCCTCTTCCTGTTCCGGCAGAGGTGGCGTACCGGCATCAACCGCTTTGCCGAAGCGATGACGATCTTCGCGGTCATCTGCGCGGGAACGTTCCCGGGGATTCACATCGGCCGGGTGTGGGTCTTCTACTGGATGTTCCCCATCCCCAACCAGATGGAGATGTGGCCCCAGTTCCGCAGCCCGCTGGTATGGGACGTCTTCGCGATCGGGACGTACTTCACGGTCTCGCTGCTGTTCTGGTACACGGGCATGGTCCCGGACCTCGCGACGTTCCGGGACCGGGCGAGGACGAAGATCCAGGCGATCATCTACGGCATCCTCGCGCTGGGCTGGCGCGGCAGCGTGCGTCACTGGCATCGCTACGAGCGGGCGTACCTGCTGCTGGCGGCCCTTGCGACGCCGCTGGTGCTGTCGGTGCACTCCGTCGTGTCGTTCGACTTCGCCGTCGCGCAGCTGCCCGGATGGCACACGACGATCTTCCCGCCGTACTTCGTCGCCGGCGCCATTTTCAGCGGTTTCGCCATGGTGATGACGCTCGCGATTCCGGCGCGGCAGCTCTGGGGACTGAAGGACTTCATCACGCTGCGGCACCTGGAGAACATGACCAAGATCATCCTGGTGACCGGCTCGATGGTGGGCTACGCCTACTCCATGGAGTTCTTCATCGCCTGGTACAGCGGATCGATGTACGAATCGTTCGCGATGCTCAACCGGGCATTCGGGCAGTACGCCTGGGCGTACTGGATCATGGTCACGTGCAATGTGCTCGTGCCGCAGGTCTTCTGGTTCCGTGCCGCGCGGCAGAGCATTCCGATCATGTTCACGGCGTGCCTGCTGGTGAATCTCGGCATGTGGTTCGAGCGATTCGTGATCGTGGTGACGTCGCTCGCCCAGGATTACCTGCCGTCGAGCTGGGCGTACTTCACGCCGACGTGGGTGGACCTGCTGACGCTCGCCGGCAGCTTCGGCCTGTTCATGACTCTGTTCCTGCTGTTCTGCCGGTACCTGCCGATCATCGCGATCGCCGAGATCAAGCACACCATGCCGGAGGCTCTTCCGCATGGGCACGGTGCAGCGCACCGGCAGGAGCCGACCGCATGAACGATCCCGGCACCGGTGTCGCCCCGGCGACACACGAGACGTCGCAGTCGTCCGCGCAGCGCTCCGACGACGAGTCCGTGCGTCTCTACGGGCTGCTGGCGGAGTTCGAGACGCCGGCGGCGATCTACGCCGCGGCGGAGCGAGTCCGCGATGCCGGGTACCGCTGGTGGGACTGCCACACGCCGTTCCCGGTGCACGGGCTGGACCGCGCGATGGGCATTCGCAATACGATCCTGCCGTGGCTGGTCCTCGGGGCGGGGGCCACCGGCACGATGATCGGGTTCGTCCTGCAGTGGTTCACCAACGCGGCGAGTTTCGACCTGTGGGCCTTCGTGTGGGTGCGCGGCTACGAATTCCTCGTGTCGGGCAAGCCCATACTGAGCGGTCCGGTCTACCCGATCGTCATGTTCGAGCTGACGATCCTGCTCGCGGCCGTCGGCTGCGTCGTCATGATGTTCGGGCTCAACAAGCTGCCGATGCTGTATCACCCGTGCTTCAAGAGCGAGCGGTTCCGGCGCGCCAGCGACGACCGCTTCTTCATCGTCATCGAGGCGCGTGACCCGAAGTTCTACCGCCACAAGACCGAGGCGTTCCTGGATTCGCTCGGTGCGACCGCGGTGGAGGAGCTGGAGTCCTGAGGATGCCCAAGGCGATCATCTACATCACGCTGATCCTGATCACCGCGGCGGCCGTGCCGCCGGCGCTGATCGCGCAGGCCCGGGCGGTGCACTCTTCCAAGCCGCGTATTCACTTCGTGCAGGACATGGACAACCAGCCGCGATACGAGGCGCAGCACGCCAACCCGCTGTTCGCCGACGGCCGCGCCATGCGTCCGCCCGTGGCCGGCGCCGTCGCGCGCGGGCAACTGGGCGCGGACGACCACTTTGAGCGCGGCATCGTCGCCGACCAGTGGGCGGTGAACTTCCCCGCCCGCGTCCCGGTCACCATGGAACTCATGCAGCGCGGCCGCGAGCGGTTCGGGATCTACTGCCAGCCGTGCCACGGCGCCGCGGGCTACGGAGACGGGATGGTCAATGTGCGGGCGATGGAGCTGGTGAACCTGGGCACCAACGGCACGGTGTGGGTGCAGCCCAAGAGCGTCCACGACGACGATATCCGCGAGCAGCCCGTCGGCCGGATCTTCAACAGCATCACCAACGGCGTGCGAACCATGCCGCCGTACGGGCCGCAGATCCCGGTCGCCGATCGCTGGGCGATCGTCGCGTACGTCAAGGCATTGCAACGCAGTCAGAACGCCGCCGACCTCGAGGGAACTCCCTGAACCGTGACCACCACTGAACGCTGCAACGAGAACAGGCAACTCGGCGACCTCGCCGCCAGGGCGGTCGTGTTCATCGCGCTTCCCGGCGCCTTGCTGGTGGCGCTCGGCATCCTGATGACGTTCAAGAGCGACCTCACGTGGGAGCGGTTTCTTCGCGGCTACGTGGCGGCGTTCTGCTTCGTGCTGACGATCTGTCTGGGCGGCCTCTTCTTCACGATCCTCCAGCACCTGTCCCGGGCCGGCTGGAGCGTGGCCGTCCGGCGGGTCGCCGAGGCACTGGCGGCCAACCTCCGGTGGATCTGGATCCTGTTCATTCCGATCGCGATCGGCATGTACAAGACCCACCTCTACGAGTGGACGCACGTGCCGCCGGACGATGAGTTGCTCGGGAACAAGGAGATCTTCCTGAACCCGACGTTCTGGATGATCCGGGCCGCCTTCTACTTCGCGGTCTGGGGGGGGCTCGCACATTTCTTCCTGCGGAACTCCATCGCCCAGGACGCCGACGGCGACCCGAAGACCACGCTGCGCATGGCACGGGTCGCCGCGCCGGCGATGATCGTCTACGCGTTGACGCAGTCGTTCGCCGTCATCGACTGGGTCATGTCGCTGGAGCCGAAATGGTTCAGCACCATGTTCGGTGTGTACTTCTTCGCCGCGTCCTGTTTCGGTTTCCTGGCGACGTTGATCCTGGTGTGCTACCTGCTGCAGCGGTCGGGGCGCGTGACCGAGTCGATCACGGCCGAGCACTACCAGGACATGGGCAAGTTCCTGTTCGCCTTCGGCGTCGTGTTCTGGGCGTACATCGCCTACAGCCAGTACATGCTGATCTGGTACGCCGACATTCCGGAGGAGACGACGTGGTTCATCGTCCGCCAGCTCGGCGGGTGGCGGGGGCTGAGCATCCTGCTGATTCTCGGCCATTTCGTCGGTCCGTTCCTGTTGCTGCTCTCGCGACACCCGAAACGGTGGACCAACGTCCTGCCCGCGATCTGCGTGTGGATGCTGTTCATCCACTTCATCGACATGTACTGGCTCGTGTTGCCGGAGTACCCGGCCGAGCTGGTCGCGAGCGTGTCCACGTATCCGCAGTTGATCGAAGCGTTCGAGAACGGCATCGACCCGGCCACCGGGATTCCCTGGCTGGCCCGGTACGATATGCACCCGCACCTCGCCGACGCCTGCTGCCTGCTGGGGCTGGCGGGAATCGTCCTGGGCCTGACCGGCCTGTCCGTGCGGAACGCGTCGCTCATCCCGATCGGCGATCCGCGGCTGCCGGAATCGCTGGCGTTCGAGAACTTCTGAGGTGAACCGTGACGGAAGTCTTTGAGCACAATCCGGGCGATCACGAGGACCCAAGGGCCGGTCTCACCTGGCTTCTGGGCGTGATCGGCACCTTGACGCTCGTGATCACCATGCTCGCCGTCTGGGCGCTGTACTACAACGTCAAGCGGGTCCAGGTCGAGGAGACATTCCTCGCACCCGCTCGGCAGGATGTCATCGAGCTCCGTCAGCGCCAGGAGAGACTCCTGACCGGACCGCCGCGCTGGATCAAGGTGGAGGCGCAGGGCGAACCCGTCAGGAGGTACGTGATCCCGATCGAGCGGGCGATGGACCTCGTCGTCCGGGAGAACAGCGGAGGCCGCAGGTAGGTGCTACGAATGAACGGATTCATGAGAACACCCCGGTTCACGGCGACCGTCATCGGCGCGGCGGGTGTCCTGCTCGCAGTGGCCGCCGCACCGGGCCAGGTACCCACGGACCCGACCGATACCAGCGGCATCGGGATCGTCGAGAAGCTCAACGGCCAGGTGCCGCTGGAGCTTCGGTTCACCGACGACACCGGCCGAAGCGTCACGCTCGGCGACTATTTCCGGGGCGAGAAGCCCGTGTTACTTACCCTGGTCTACTACACCTGCCCGGGGATCTGCAACGCCCTGCTCAACGGCTTCGCATACACGCTCGCGGACATGGCCTGGACCGCGGGCGACGAGTTCGAGATCGTCACGGTCAGCATCGACCCTACGGAGTCGTACTTGCTCGCCGACGGCAAGAAGAAGAGCTACATCGAGCTCTATGGGCGCGAGGCCGCCGCGGATGGCTGGCACTTCCTGGTGGGCGACCAGGAGAACATCACCGCGCTGGCGGAGGCCGTCGGGTTCGGCTACCGCTACGAGCAGGGCACGGGCCTGTACACCCACGCCGCGACGCTCATGGTCTGCACCCCCGACGGCCGGATGTCGCGATACCTCAACGACGTCATCTTCGAGCCCACGACGCTCCAGCTGGCGCTCACCGAAGCATCGCAGGGAACGATCGGAACGCCCGTGGCGCGATTCCTGCTGAGGTGGTGCTACACCTACGACCCCACCACGGGCGCCTACGTCATGGCGGCCCGCAAGGTCATGACGATCGTCGGCGGCGTCACGCTCATATTGACGGTCGCCGGTCTGGGGCTTCTCTGGCGACGTGAACTGCGAACGAAACGAGACGGGACCGTGCTGCCGAGGCCGCAGACGTGATCGCATCCGGGCTCAATTCGATGCTCCCTGCTCTGGCCGCCATGACCGCCACCATCCGGCCCGGCAGCATCTTCGGCATGCCGGAGCAGGCGTCGACGATCGCGCCGCACGTCGACCTCCTGTACGACATCATCACGTGGATCAGCGTGTTCTTCTTCGTGCTGATCGTGGGCGTGATGGGATACTTCGTGATCAGGTATCGCCGCACGTCACACGTCGCCTACACCGACGGACCGACCCACAACACGCCGCTGGAGGTGACGTGGACGGTGATCCCGCTCATCCTGGTCATCGCGATCTTCTTCATCGGCCTGCAGGGCTACGTGCACATGACCACGCCGCCGGAGAACTCCTACGAGATCCAGGTCACCGGGCAGCGGTGGTTCTGGACCTTCAACTACCCCAACGGCGCCAGCGAAACCAACGTGCTGCACGTCCCGGTGGGCCGGCCTGTCAAGCTCGTCATGCGCTCCGACGACGTGATCCACTCGGTGTTCATACCGGCCTTCCGCGTCAAGCAGGACGTCGTCCCCGGCAGGCGGACGCAACTGTGGTTCGAGGCGACGCGGACGGGCGACTTCGATCTGTTCTGCACCGAGTACTGCGGGACGCAGCACTCGCAGATGGTGGGTCGGGTGCTGGTGTACGAGCCCGACGAGTTCGAGGTCGTGATCGAGGAGGCGGCCCGGTGGATCGACAAGGTCCTCGACGCAAAGCTCCATCTCGCCGGGACGCTGCTTTTCAACCAGTGCGCGTCCTGCCACACGCTGGACGGCTCGAAGCTCATCGCGCCGTCGTTCAAGGAGACGTACGATCTCTTTGTCAACGGCGACACCAGGACCCTCGCCGACGGAACGACCGTCACGGTGAATGAGCAGTACATTCGCAACTCGATCCTCGATCCGCTGAAGGAGGTCGTGGACACGTATCCCAGCTCGATGCCGCCGGGGATCGGAACCCAGCTTGGTGACCGCAAGGTCGAGGCGATGGTCCGTTTCATCATGCGACTCGACGAGACCGCGCCGGGCGGGCAACTCAAGGAGGTCACCAGGGCCGAGCTGGCCGAGCTCGGCGCGGAGCCGGAGGGCGAATGACTTGACCACGATCGACGCAACCAATCCGGTCCCCGAGCCGCCCGCGTACGCCGCGGCCACGGACAATTACCTCACGCACACCCGCGGCTTCATGTCGTGGGCGGGCACGCTCGATCACAAGCGGATCGGCGTCATGTACCTCGTGAGCGTGCTCAGCGCGTTCTTCCTGGCGGGCATGTTCGGGATGCTGGTGCGCACCGAACTCATGAGGCCGGGGCAGGACTTCCTGAGCCAGGACCAGTACAACATGCTGTTCACCCTTCACGGGGCGATCATGGTGTTCCTGGTCATCATCCCGAGCGTGCCGGCGTCGCTGGGGAACTTCGTGCTGCCGATCATGCTGGGGGCCAAGGACGTCGCGTTCCCGAGACTCAACCTGTTCAGCTACTACCTGTGGCTCATCGGGGCGATCTGCGCGATCTCGTCGATCTTCTTCGGGGGCGTGGACACGGGCTGGACGCTCTATGTGCCGTACTCGACCCACGGCACCACGATGGGCGGGGTGATCCCGGTGGCCGCGGCGATCTTTATTCTGGGCTTCAGCTCGATCTTCACGGGGCTGAACTTCATCGTGACGATCCACCGGCTGCGGCCGCCGGGGATGACCTGGTTCAAGATGCCGCTGTTCCTGTGGTCCATCTACGCCACCGGCATTCTCCAGGTGATGGCGACGCCGGTCATCGGGATCACGGTGGTGCTGCTCATCGTGGAGCGCGCGTTCGGCATCGGGATCTTCGACCCGTCACTCGGCGGCGACCCGATCCTCTTCCAGCACTTCTTCTGGTTCTACTCGCATCCGGCGGTGTACATCATGATCCTGCCGGCGATGGGCATCATCAGCGAGCTCATCGCGGTCCACAGTCACCGGCACATCTTCGGGTACCGGTTCATCGCCTTCAGCTCGGTGGCGATCGCGATCTTCAGCTTCCTGGTGTGGGGCCACCACATGTTCCTCTCCAGCCAGTCGCCGCTGATGAACGTGGTGTTCTCGGCGATCACCTTCAGCGTGGCGATTCCCTCGGCGGTGAAGGTCTTCAACTGGCTGGCCACGCTCTACAAGGGTTCGATCACCCTCAACACGCCGATGCTGTACGCGTTGTCGTTCCTGTTCATGTTCGCCATCGCCGGACTTACCGGCCTGCACCTCGGCACGCTCGCCACCGACATTCACCTGCACGACACCTACTTCGTGGTCGCGCACTTCCACTACACCATGCTGGGTAGCGCCCTGATCGGGATGATCGGCGGGCTGCACCACTGGTGGCCGAAGATCACCGGCCGCATGTACTCGGAGTTCTGGGGCCGCATCGCCTGCGGGCTGGTGTTCGTCGGGTTCAACGTGACGTTCTTCACGCAGTTCGTGCTGGGCTCGCTGGGAATGCCCCGGCGCTACCACGATTACAGCGGCCCCGGCTGGTCTCCCGACACGACGGCACTGTTCTTCAAGTACCACCTGGTCTCGACGATCGGGTCGTACATCATGGCGCTGGGGTTCTTCCTGACGGCGGCCTATCTCATTCACTCGCTGTTCCGGGGCCGCAAGGCGCCTGCGAACCCGTGGGGCGGCCGGAGCCTGGAGTGGCAGTGCGCGTCGCCGCCGCCGCACGACAATTTCTCGGAACCTCCGCACGTCGGCGACTGCTACGACTTCAGCGTGCTGGAGTGGGACGAAGCCGAGCAGGGCTATCACTGGCGGCACGACCTGCCCCGCGAGCCGGGCGAGGCGTAACGGCATGACAGCGACCGAAACACACGCGCACGACCATCCCGACTTTCTCCAGCACCACTGGGACACGCCCGTGCAGCAGTTCGAAGCGGGCAAGATGGGGATGTGGCTGTTTCTCGCCACGGAGGTCCTGCTGTTCGGCGGCCTCTTCGTCGCGTACGCGGTGTGGCGCGGCAACCATCCGGACATGTTCCGGTTCGGCAGCCGGTACCTGAACACGACCATGGGTGCCATCAACACGGCCGTGCTCATCGCAAGCAGCCTCACGATGGCCGCGGCGGTCACGATGGCCCAGAGGAACAAGCGCGGCGCGCTGATCATCCTCTTGTCACTGACGCTGGCCGGCGCGATCACCTTCCTGGTCATCAAGTACTTCGAATACACGCACAAGTTCCGCGAGGGGTGGTATCCGGGCGTCATGCTCTACGAACGGCCGGCCCACGCAGAGAGCTGGATCGACGACTACCCGACCCCCCGGCTTGCCGGAGAAGGTTCGTCGCCGGTGGTCCCGGCCGCCTTTGCCGGGGGCCCCGTTGCAGAGCCGACGACTGTGCCGCCGCCGGCGGTGGCGCCGGCGGGCGTCGACGCCGCGGCCCTGGCCGAGATGGACGGCATCGCCGCGGACCATGACGAGCATGGCAGGACCCACCTGCTGCACCCGGCGCAGGACCCCGACCGTCCCGCCAACGCCCACATGTTCTTCAACATCTACTTCATGATGACCGGGCTGCACGGGATCCACGTGACCGCGGGCGTGTTCATGCTCTCCTGGCTGATCTGGGGCGCTGCGCGCGGCCGTTTCACCTCGGCATATTTCACGCCGGTGGATCTCGGCGGCCTGTACTGGCATATCGTGGATCTGATCTGGATCTTCCTGTTTCCGCTTTTCTACCTGATATAGGGACCGAGGGGATCGCCATGACGGACGGGACGGACGGCCACAAGACTGGTGAACAACACGCCGTCGGGCACATCGTGCCGATCTCGCTGCTGGTGGTCACGGGCGCCGGCCTGCTCGTGCTGACCGCGGTCACCGTATTGGTCGCGAGCTTCGACTTCGGCGCGGCGAACATCTGGATCGCCCTGGGCATTGCGGCGGTGAAGGGATCACTGGTGGTGCTGTTCTTCATGCATCTGCTCTGGGACCGGCCCTTCAACGGGGTCATCTTCGTCACGTCGCTGGCCTTCGTGGCTCTGTTCATCAGCTTCGCGATGACCGACACGTTCGAGTACGCGCCGGACATGGATACGGGTGACGCCCCGCTGGTCCGGCAGAAACTTGCGGAGCTCGAGCCCTGAGGGGGCGCTCGCCGTTTCGGAGTTCCCAGGCCCAGGAGAGTGCCGGGACGCTGGGAATGCGCCTGTTCCTGTTGTCGCTGGGCGTGCTCTTCGGCACCAGCGTGGTCGGCTACGTGGCGATTCGCGTCCTGGCGGTGCACGCACCGCTGGACCTGCCGCCGCTACCCCGCGGGCTATGGTTCTCCACGCTGTTGATCGTGGCGAGCAGCGTCTCGATCCAGCAGGCGGTCACGGCGGCACGGCGCGGGCGACCGGGTGCGCTGCGCATGGGCCTGTCGGTGACCGCGGCGCTGAGCGTGGGGTTTCTCATCGTGCAGGCGATGTGCTGGGCGGCCTGGGCCGGCCCCATGCGCGCGTCGCTGGCACAGTCCGAGCAGCGGTTCATGCTCACGGCGTTTTACGTGCTGACGGGCATGCACGCGCTGCACGTCGTCGGCGGCCTGGTGCCGCTGATGGTGATCACCGTACGATCCTGGATCGCACCCGGCACCGCGACCGGCCGCCCCGGGGTGATCTATACGGCGATGTACTGGCACTTCCTCGCGGGCGTGTGGCTGGTGCTGTTCGTGACATTGCTCCTCGGGACGTGAGGGGAAAAGAGACCGGGAGAAAAGAGACCGGGAGTAATTTTTCGCTGCGAAAAATTACTCCCGGTCTCTTTTCTCCCGGTCTCTTTTCTCCCGGTCTCTTTTCTCCCGGTCCTCCCGGTCTCTTTTCCCCCGGTCTCTCTTCTCTCCCCCGTCACCCCCCGAGGATCTGGGCCGAGTCGAGAATGCGCCATCCCGTTGCACGGAAGCACGGGAAGCGCCCCATCGCGCCGGTGATCACCCTCACATCGTCGTTGTCGATCACGCAGGGGATCCGGAAGCCGGTCGATCCCGCGGCCCGCTCCCACTGGGTGTGCTGCATCGTGAACACGCGCTCCCGCAGCGCCCAGTCATCGAGCTTCTCGGAGATCTCATCGGCCTTGTTCGTGAAGACCGCCATCTTCTGTTGCAGCTCGCGTTCATCGTCGAGGTGCCGCAGCGCGATGTTGCACCCGTAGATGCACCACCAGCCGTAGCTCTCCAGTCGCTCGGGGCACAACGCCGCCGTGTCGCGTGTCTGGTCCAACCCCGACAGGAGCTGCGCCAGCCCGTCCGACGGACGACGCGATCCGATCGCGACGTCCGTTTCGATCATGGCGCCGATGCAGGTGTTTATCATTCCTTCCAGGGCCGCGTCGTCGCGTTCGAGCGCGAGCCGCCGGCACAGCGCCAGCGACTGCTCGAGATCGCGCCGGGCCGACGAGGCCAGGGGCCGCGCGCGGCGGGGCTCGATCGAGACGAGCCGCCGTTGAGTCTGACCGGACAGGTACAGCGCCATCGCGTGCGTCTTGCGATCCTGCCGGGTGCGCGGCGCGGCGGACCGGTACGTCTCCACGAGATCTCGCGCGACCGCCAGCGATTCGACGAGCGACCACAATGCGTAGTACGCCTCGGCGAGGGTCGACCGCAGGGTGCGCCGCCGGGCGGGTGAGAGGCCCGGCTCGTTCAGGCCGTGCGTCACCTTGGCCACGATGTCGAGATACCGTCCGTTACCCCGCAGGCGCAGCATTTCGCGCACGTCGTCGGCGCCGGTCGTGCTCGCCAGTGCACCGTCGCCGTCGTTCACCTGTCTGTTGCCGGTCGGTGCGCTCCACAGGTACTCCACCACATGGCCGACGGGCCAGTCCAGCACGGTCGCCAGTTCGACCACGAGGTCAAGCTTGGGAATGCCCGTGCCGGGGATGAGCTTCGTCGGATCGCGGCCGAGCGTCCGGGCCAGTTCCTTGCGCGAGCAGTCCCGGTACGCCAGCGCCAGCCGGAGCAGCCGCTCCAGTCGTTTGCGCCGATGGCCGGCCGCCGCCAGTGCCGTCGCGTCCACCGCTGATGAAGTCGCGATTCTCCCCATGGGTGTTGTTCATAGCGGAGCGCCGAGGCGATCAGGCCCCCGGCTGCCGTTTTTCTTGCGCGCGACCAAACCGCAGCAGGCTGCCAATATGCAGCGAGAGAGCGAGCCCGGGCAGCCGAGGCCGCCTGTTGAGCGTCAACCTTCGGCGCCAAGCGGCAATTCCTGCGGATACATCGAGTGCCACGCGAACCACAGGGCGTGGATCGTCGTGATCGGGCGCCCCGGCGGTACGGTCGTGACCGTGACGGAGCGGGAGCCGGGCCGGGCGTCAAAGAGCAGCGTCGTGTCGCCGAGACGGGTCTGCCATGATCCTGTGGCACCGGTGGCACCCGCGGCGCCGGCCTCGCGACTGACCTGGTCGATGAGGTACACGCCGCGATGTCCTGCGGCGTCGACGACGATGAGGCGGTCCTTGGGCCCCGGCCCGTCGGCCGGAATCTCGGGGCTCACGGGGAACATGAGCTTCGCCGAGCGGAAGTACGAGTCGTAGCTCGTCTCCTGGTATCGCTTGGCCATGCGTGGATCGGGGCGAAGCACGGTCGTGCCGGGATGGTCCGCGAACCATCGGCCCCACTCGGTCACGGTCGCATTGAGTACGGTGAGCCGGGTTTCGGCGCGCGGCCCGGTCACGGCGCGGCCCAGCAACTGGCACCACAGGCTCTCGCCGGCGGCGTCGGGGCGGCGGTCGTACATGAGCAGGTTCGAGTTGTACAGCAGACCGCTGACGCCGAACTGAAGTGTCTCACCGCCGGCGCGCCGGTCGAACACGACCACGGCGTCGCCGAGCGGGTTGTAGGTGACCGCGATCGGCACTCCTCCGAGGGTGTCGTTGGCGACTTCGTGGCACTGCATGATGAGCAATGGATAGGCGCGCGACTCGTCGTTGAGCGTCACGCCGATGACACGGTCGGTCGAGACGAGGAACTTGCCGTGCCGGTCGGCGTTGATGCGTTCGACGTCGCTGCCCGGCACCACCGCCGGGTCGGTCAGTGATTGCAGGGCGTCCTTGCGAAGGCCGCCGGCAACGAGGAGTTCTCTCGGCACCAGGCAATTCCGGAGGTCGAAGCCGTAGCTCTCGACGTTGCGGCCGTCGCCGACCAGCGGTGACCCCAGCCGCATGTACGCGCCGGCCACGGCCCAGACCAGGATGATCAGCATGAACACGCCGGCCATCACCAGGACCCAGCCTCCGGAACGGAAGGTGAGCATGCGGACCGGTGCGGCTGGAGTGCCGGGGGCGTCCATCGGGGGGGGTCCTAGCTGTCGGCCCCGGCGGACCTGCCCGGCGCTGCGATTGGCGGTAAGGGAGCGTCGAGATCCGCGGTGACCGTCGCGACCGGCCTGGACAGGTGCAGCGGGGTGTTCCGGTCGAGGACCATCAGGCACAGTAGCAACGGCAGGTAGGCGATGCTCGCCAGGAACAGTCGCCGGGCGCCGGCGTCGCTGGGCCGGGCGTAGAGCCGGGCCGCGACGTACACGAACCACGACCCCAGCATCACCGAGCCGACCGCGAACACGCCGCCGGCGAGACCACCGAGCGTCACCGCGAGGCCCAGCGGCAGCAGTCCCAGGCTCGTGATGACCGCGACCTGCCCTGTCAGCCGGCCGGTCGGGTCCAGCCCGGGAAGCATCTTGTAGCCGCCGCGGGCGTAGTCGTCGCGGTACATCCACGCCAGCGCAAAGAAGTGGGGGATCTGCCAGACGAACAGCAGCCCGCCGAGGATCCAGGCGCCGCGGTCGAGGTTGCCTGACGCCGCGACCCATCCGATCATCGGCGGGATCGCGCCGCACACCGCGCCGACGAGCGTGTTGAGCGTGCTGCGCGTCTTGAGCGGCGTGTACAGCAGGATGTAAATAAGGATCGTCGCCAGCGCCAGCCCGGCCGCCTGGAGGCTCACCGCCAGGCCGAGAAGGGCCACGCCCCCGTACGACGCCGCCAGCGCGAACAGCAGGGCGTGTGCCGGGCTCATGGCCCCGGAGGGCAGCGGCCGGTTGCGCGTGCGGTGCATGAGCCCGTCGCGGCGCCTCTCCAGGAGCTGGTTCAGTGCGTTGGCGCCGCCGGCGGACAGTCCCGTGCCGGCGATCGTCAACAGCAGCCGCAGCCAGTCGATGCGTGACGACCCCGGCATGACCGTCGGCGTCGCCATGACGAAACCCACCGCGGTGGTGAGCAGGACCAGCGCGCTGAGCCGAGCCTTGGACAGCTCCAGGTACAGCCCGACGAGATGTCGTTTGCGGGCCCGATCAGTGACGGCGACGGGTGATGACGGAAGGCTCATGTGAGAGCTGGCGAACAGTGGACTGGTGAGCGGTGTGTGTGAACTTCGTCATGGAGTAGTATACGTGGCAGTATGAATACGCTGCAACCGCCTCGGCGTGGCGCCGACACTCTTGCCATCGCCTTCGCCACGACGGTCACGATCTGGTCCTTGCTGTACGTCGCGGCGTTGCCCGCGGTCGCCGGCGGGTGGTGGCTCGCCATCGGCCTGGTCCTGATCGGGGTGGTTTTGCTGGTTTGAATCGCCATGGCCTGGTCGGTGGACTAGCAGGTTTTCGGTTTCCTCGGTGTCTTCGACCTCGTGCTGCTTTTTATCGGCGAGTTTTTCCAGTTCTCGAGCGTCACTCGCCCGTTTGTTACGCTGGGCATTTTGGGTTTTGGCGGTTTCAGCGGAGGAGACCTGGGCCTGGGAAAGTGACCCGGCGATAAAACTGCTATTGGGGGGTATGCCGCTCATCGTTTTGCCTCATGGAATTTTCCGACGATGTTACACCCTTATGGGAACCTCTAGAAAAATAACCATTGAACAGTGCCATGCCAATCATTAACCCCTCCTTACGGTCGGGGCTCGTTGGGAGAAAGCCCGCTCCCTTACGGTCGGGGTTCGTTAAAATCTAGTTTTTGAGGTTTCCTTATGACCTATTAGATACGCAACTCGTTTTTCTGGTGGTTCATTTGTGCTTTGAGCCTTGCCAGAATGGAAGAATGCATTTGTGAGACTCTTGATTCTGAGAGATCCAAGGTGGCGCCGATTTCTTTCATGGTCATTTCTTCATAGTAGTAAAGCACGACGATGAGTTTTTCCGCGCGAGAGAGTCCCTTGGTGAGTACATCTTTTAGATCTCTTTTTTGTGTTTCTCGAAGGGGATCTTCGCCGCGTTTGTCTTCGAGGACGTCGATTTCGCAGACATCCTTTTGGCTATCGGTTTCAAACCATTTTCGGCTAAGCGAGACCAGTCCGACGGCTGTGGCGTCACGTTTTAGTTTGATGTATTCTTCGATGGTCATTTCCATTTGGCAAGCGATCTCTTCGTCGGTGGCGACCCGCCCGTGTTCGGCTTCCAATGCCTTGGTGGCATGATCGAGTTTATGGGCGCGGCTGCGGACCAGTCGCGGGACCCAGTCCATGCTTCGGAGCTCATCTAAAATGGCACCTCGAATCCGCGGGGCACAATAGGTTTCGAATTTAACACCGCGTTCCAGGTCAAAGGCCTTGATGGCGTCGATCAATCCAAAGATTCCCGCTGTCACCAGATCGTCCAACTCGACTTCATCGGGGAGTTTGGCGTAGATTCTCTCGGCGTTGTACTTGACGACGCGGAGATAGTTCTCAACGAGGGTATTTCTTAGTTCCTCCGATTTGTTTTTCTTGAACTCAACCCAGATTTTCATGATCTCGGTTTGGTCGATCTTGTGAGTCTTTTCCGCCAAAAGTGGAGCCTCGATTCTTTTACGTGATTGAATTTTGATCTTCGTTGCTGAAACCATCGCAGATTATCCTTTCATCTGGTGTGACTGAACGTCTTCAGGTAAGGGGTTTGAAGACGTGTTAGATTCATCGTCCTTTGAGCCTTGAGTAGAGTCAATTTGTAATTCGTTACGTATTGCCTGAGATTCGGCATCAAAATTTTCCATGATCACTTTCTGGCCAACGGCCGATAACACATACCCTAACAGGTAGAACAGTGCCAAAACAACCAGTGACCGCATGACGACGGTCGCAAAGGTATTGTCCGCCCATAGTCCTATAAACAGGCTGATGCTAAAGCCCATGAAGGCCATACCCGCTGCGCATAAGTGTGTCGGCATCTTAAAACCTCATTATTTTGACATCGTTTACTCTTATCGGTCCACTCATGTTGAATATTTACTCAATGGTGATTTTTTAGAAGAACCAGTTGGCTACTTTTCGAAAAAATCCTTCATGGCCTGACTGGTCCCAGGCCCCGCGGCCTAGTTTTCCGGCCAGGGCCATCAAACAGGCACTGGCTTGGCATCGCGGATAGGCCAACACCACGGGCTGACATTGACAGACCGCCTGGGACACATGTGGGTCCTGCAGGACATAGCCGCCGTCATATATTGATATAGACAGAAAACGGCCGGCCACCTGCGAAAGTCGCTCAAAAACCCGTTTCGCCTCAGAGCGGTTCTGGACCATATTGACCAGAACAGAGAT
>JADFOJ010000123.1 GCA_022562915.1 Planctomycetota bacterium
ATCGACCTGTACCCGCAACTGATCACGCTGCTTCAGCAGCAGGGCGATCGTGACTCCGCGGAGGATTATCTGCGCCTGTTCGGCGCACGGGCGGACGTGCCCGTGGCGCTGCGGCGTGTCGAGATCGGGCTGCTGACGGCACAGGGCGACTTCGACACCGCGGTGTCGCGTCTCGGGGAAATAGTCGGCGAGTCGTCACCGGAACTGGAACAACTGGCCCTGGCGTCCCTTCATCTGCGGGCGGGAGACTACGGGCAGGCCGAGAGGATCTATACGCGGCTGCTTGGGGCACCCGACAGAAGTGAGGCGGTCACCGAAGCGGCCGCGGAGTTCTACGCTAACGTCGGGCGCTCGGACGAAGCACTCGCCCTGCTCCGAGCACCCGGCGCAAACATGTCAGCCGGCACCCACGCGATGCTGCTGGGGCGATTCCACCGGAAACACGGCAACCTCGATGAGGCAGCCCGCTGGCTCGAGGCGGCCGTCGAGGCATCACCTGATGATCCGGATGCGTGGCGCGAACTGGTCGGGTACTGGCTGCAGGTCGGCAACGTCGTCAAGGCCCGCCGGGTAGCCGTCGCGGGAGTGCAGGCGCTGCCGGACGACATCGCCCTGCGCACCGCGCTGGCGATGACCAGGGCGCAGCTCGGCAACGGGCTTCCGGGTGGAATCGCCGATCCGCTGAGCGACCTCGGCAGTGCCGACGACGATGCGCTGCAGGCGACGATCTCGCTGTATACCCGTGCCGCGGATGACCAGGGAACACTGAGCCCGACGAAATCGGACCTGGCCCAGGCCCGTGAGCTTCTTCGCGACCATCCACTTTTTCGGCCCGCATGGCACATGGCCGCCCTCCTGTACACGGCGGCCGGCGACCCGGACGAAGCGATCCGGATTGCGAAACGGGCTGTCAACCGGTTTCCGGATGACGCCAATGCGCCCCAGTGGGCTGTGCGGCTGCTGGTTGAACAGGCGCGCTCCGACGAGGCGCTCGATATGGCGTACACCTGGAGGCGACGCACGCTGCAGGATCCGCTTCCCGCCGACATCGTCATCGCGTCTCTTCGCCTCGATCTGCAGGACGCCGCGGCAGCGGTGCAGCAGCTCGCGCCGCATGCGAATCGAATCCAGGCCGAGCGCGATCGGTATCCGGACCACCTCGCCATCTGGCTCCGGGCGCTGCTGCTCGAGGGCCGATTCGACACCGCCGCCGCCGTTGCCCGGCCACTGATCATCCAGGACGAGCGATGGCGGAATACCTGGCTCGGCCTGGCGGCGAACGCGGATCCGGAGACCGCGGCACAGGCACTGCAGCTCGTCGAGATCCTTGTCCCGGACCAACCCTCGACGACGCTCGACCTCGCCGGCCAATGGCTCAAGCTGGCAGGCCGCACCGGTGAGACCGCGCATTACCAGCGGGCGGAAACATTGGCCCTCTCCACCGGTGAGGATCCACGCCTGGCTCTGCCCGCATTGCACATTCGCGCCGCCATCGAGACGGCGCGCGGCCAGGTGGCGAAAGCTGAGCCGCTGTACCGGGCGATTCTGGCCCGGGAGCCCGACCACCTGCTGTCACTGAACAACCTGGCCTATGCCCTGATACGTCTGGGTGACCGCTGCGAGGAGGCGCTCGAGCTCTCCACCCGCGCAATGGCGCTGGATCGGGACAATCCATCCGTGCTGGACACACACGCGCGGGCCCTGGCCTGCAGCGGCAACCCCGAAGAAGCCGAGACCGCCGCCAGGCTGGCGCTGTCAAGCCGCCCGGACGACCCCGGGATCCTGCTGACCCTGGTGCGGGTCTTGATGGCCCAGACACGGCTCACCGAGGCCGCGAGCGAACTCGACCAGGCGCAGACACTCCTGCGCCAGGCAAACCGGGAGGGCAGCGATACCTGGAAAGACGCCGCGGACTTGCAGGAACGCCTCGAGCTGCACCGCCCGGCCGCACTTCCGGGTGGCACGGTCGAGTGAGCGAAGCGAGCTCGCCCGTGAGACCGCCCGCTTCTCGACAAGGGCGTACTCGCGTGCCAGGTACACAACCCGACCGTCGATCAGGAGAACCAGACATGAAGGTGCTGCAATGAAAGGCGTCATCCTTGCCGGTGGCCTCGGAACGCGTCTCGAACCGCTCACGCGCGTCACCAACAAACCCCTCCTGCCGATCTACGACCGGCCGATGATCTACTACCCGATCCAGTGCCTGCTCAACGCCGGCATCGATGAGATCCTCATCGTGACCGGAGGTGAGCATGCCGGCGATTTCCTGAAGCTGCTCGGCAACGGCAAGCGCCTGAACGTCAAGGACCTCCACTACACCTACCAGGAGGGTGAGGGCGGCATCGCCGACGCGTTGAAGCTCGCCGAGGATTTTGCCGAGAACGGCAGGATCTGCGTGATCCTCGGCGACAACATCATCGAGCGGGATATCTGCGAACCGGTGCGGGCCTTCAAGGAGCAGCCGTCCGGTGCGAAGCTGCTGCTCAAGGAAGTGCCGGACCCCCAGCGGTTCGGCGTCGCCCGGATCGAAGACGGTCGCCTGATCGAGATCATCGAGAAGCCGGCCGAGCCGGCGTCAAACCTGGCGGTCACCGGAATCTACATGTACGACAGCGACGTCTTTGCCATCGCCGACACGCTCGCGCCGAGCACGCGTGGCGAGCTCGAGATCACCGATGTGAACAATGCCTACCTGGCCAGAGGCGATCTGACCTACGACATCCTCGAGGGCTGGTGGACCGACTCCGGTACGTTTCAGAGCCTTCACAAGGCCAACTGCCTCGTCGTCGCCGGCGGCGCCAACAGGGTGTCCACGTCGGCCACGCCGATGGCGCACGGCGCCGCCGCGGGCGCCTGACCGAAGAGATCAGGTGACGGCGGCCTCATGCCCCGCGTCGGCGGGGCTTTTCTTTTGCGCGTATCCCTTGGCGTGGAGGTACCGGTCAAGGCCGTCGGTCCAGTGGGGTATGGGCCCGACCACGGCCGCCAGCTTCGCGTTGGCGAGCACGCTGTACGCCGGGCGCCGCGCCGGCAGGGGATATTCGGCGGCGGGAATCGGCTCGACTGTCGCCTCCACACCGGCACGCTCGATGATGCGGCGGGCAAACTCGTACCAGGACGCCTGGCCGGTGTTGACGGCGTGGTACACCCCCGGCGCGATCCCCGCTTCCAGGGCGACCAGAATGGCCCCGGCGGCATCGGCCGTAGAGGTCGGCGACATGAACTGATCATCGATCACCCGCAGGGCGCCCTTCTCGCGCCCGACACGGATCATCGTCTCGACGAAATTGCCCCCCTTGCCCCGCGAGCCCGCCACGCCAAAGAGCGAGGCGACACGGAAAATGATCGCGTCCTGATGCGCGACGCGGGCCAGGGCCTCCCCCATGAGCTTTGACGCTCCGTACACGTTCAGCGGGCCGGGGGCATCGTCCTCGCCGTACGGGCTGCGCCGGCAGCCGTCGAAGACGTAGTCGGTGGAGATGTGGACGAAACGGGCCCCCTTGCGGCGACAGGCGTCCGCCATGGCCTGCACCGCGTGCGCGTTGACCGAGAAGGCCCGTTGGGCGTCCGCCTCGACGGCGTCCGTCGCGTGGAAGCTCGCGCAGTTGATCAGGACGTCGAAGTCCCGGCCGGCGAGAGCATCCGGGATCGCGTCGATGCGGGCCACGTCCAACGTCGCCCGTGACCATGGTGTGATGTTGAACCGGCCGGTCTCTTCGCTCGCCAGACACTGGATGTCGGAGCCGAGCTGGCCGGTGGCGCCCAAAAGGAGGATGTTCATATGTCGAGAATCCCTCCGTACATTTCGGTCTCGTGAATGATCTTGTGCCAGTCCACGAGGTTGCGATACCACTCGAGCGTGATGGTTTTCGGCGTCTTGTCGATCCGTCCTGCCTCCAGCGCCTCGTAGATGCCACGCGCACCGTCGTTCGCCGTACACCGGGCTTTCCAGCCGAGTGATTCGATCTTGTCGAAATTGACCTGGTAGGACCGATTGTCCGGGTCACCATACCACTCGATGTCGATGTCCATCGGCAGCGCCGCGGCAACGAGCTCGGCGAGCGGCCGCAACTGGTAGTTGTTGTCGCGTGAGCCGATGTTGAAGATCTCACCGCTGATCCTCGCCGGATCGGCTTCCAGGAGGTGGCACATGGCCCCCGAGGTGTCCTTGACGTGCACCATCGGTCGCCATTGCGTCCCGTCGCGCAGCAGGGGCAGCTTCCCGGTCTTCCAGGCACCGTATGTCATGCCGTTGATGGCCAGGTCGAAGCGCATCCGGGGCGAGTAGCCGTAGACCGTCGCCTGGCGAATGACCACCGGGCAAAACCCGTTGCGGGCCAGCGGCAGGATGTCCTGCTCGGCGGCGAGGTTGGCCTTGGCGTACGTGGTCAGCGGGTTGGGAGGACTCTGCTCGGTGCAGATGACGCCCGGCTCCTGCCACCCGTAGATACTGCATGAGGAGGGCAGGATGTAACGCTCGACCCCGTGCTCCGTGGCGAGCTTCGCAGTCCGGACGCGAGCCTCGTGGTTGATCTGCCGGGTCGCCTGCTGAAAGAGCTCACCGCTGGGATCATTCGAGATCGCGGCGAGATCGATGACGTGCTGTACACCGTCAAGATGATCGGCGCCGATCCGCCGGCAATCCTCGCGGACGATTTCCAGGTTGGCCTCGTCCCGGGGCAGGTCGCACCCGAAGAAATACCGGTCGAGCGCCCGGACCGCGTAGCCGCGCTCCAGCAGCATCGGAACCAGCGTCGTGCCGATGCAGCCACCGGCACCGGTGACAAGAACTCGCTGCATGTCATCTGCCCTCAGTCGAAAACCGCCGGAAGCTCGGCGAGGCGTGGCTGGTTCTTGTCTTTGTCCGAGAGGAACGCCCCCTCCGCGGAAACCGGCCACTCGATACCGAGGTCCGGATCGGACCAGAGCACGCCACGGTCATGCTCCGGCGAGTAGTAGTTGGTCACCTTGTAGATGACCTCGGTGTCCGGCTCGAGCGAGCAGAATCCATGGGCAAAGCCGATCGGGACCAGGACCTGGTTCCACTGCTCGGCGCTGATCTCGATGGCGACGTGCCGGCCGTAGGTCGGTGAACTTCGGCGCAGGTCCACCGCGACATCGAGAATGGCTCCGCGGACGACCCGCACCAGCTTGTCCTGGGCGAACGGGGGAATCTGAAAGTGCATCCCCCGTATCGTGCCGCGCGGCACCGAGAGCGAGTGATTGTCCTGCACGAACTCCAGGTCGATGCCGAGCTCGGCGAGGGTGAGCTTGTTGTACGTCTCCGAAAAGAACCCACGGTCGTCTCCGAACTTGCGCGGTGTCAGCACCTTGACATCCGGGATCTTTGTTTCCGTGCAATTCACTTGAATGGCAGCCTTTTCTGTCGGAGATCGAATCACCAAGCTTAGTCGATGGCCGGGAGCGGTCAAGGATCAAGAAGCCTCTCGCGGGCAAATGCGACGGGTTAAGACGGGCAACGTCAGGCGCGCCTTGAGAGCAGTTGATCGTTGGTCAGTCTGAATCCCAGGTAATCCCCCGCCCTTGGCGGTGCTGTGGGTGGCACGGTCGAGCGAGCGAAGCGAGCTCGCCCGTGAAGCGCCGTTGTTCGCAAATCCAAGAGCTCAAACACCGCGGATATCTTTCCTCGCGAAGAAATGTCTTGAACCACTCCGGCACCTTTGTTAAAGTGCATGGCTGCGGGGCGCAGAAGGTGGGGTTTCGACAGATGCCGGTTTCTTGGGCGATTTCGCCC
>JADFOJ010000124.1 GCA_022562915.1 Planctomycetota bacterium
GAGCAGGTAGAGGCGCTTGTCGGAGAGCGAGACGTCTGCGAGCTCGAACGAGACAGCGGGCATTGCCGCGCTGAGTTCCGCCGATGCCTCGCTGACCGTGAAATCGAGCGCGACGCGAATGACCGCCGAGCCGGGGATGCTCGGATCGGCCGTCGGTACACCGGCACCGCCCGCAACGGCGAGCGTGCAGGCGACGGCGACCGCGACATGCGGCAACGGGTTGTATCGTGTCTTTCTCACGAGATGTCGATCTCCGGTATGACGACCGTCGCCTCCGGCAGGTGCAGACGTAACTCGTACAGCCCCGGTCCGGTGTCGAGGACGAAGACACCCCGCTCCCCGGCCTCGACGGTGCGTATCGGTTCGTCCGAGCCGGCGCGGTGTAAGTCTATCTGCATGGCAGGGACGGATCCGCTGCAGGCAAACTGCCCGATCAGCCGCCAGCGACCGGGGGCCTCGGCGGGCTCCGCGTGCAGGTCGAGCTGTGCGTCGGGCAGTTCGTAGGTCAGTTGAAAGCCGCACGCGGGACCGCGCAGCCCCGCAAGGGCCGGCTCGACTCGGCTGTCGAAGATGAGCCGGCCGAGAACCCGGGTAAGATGGTCGGCGAGGCTCCCGACTGCCGAATCCGCCCGCTTTGGGGTGAAGATCGCCCTTGCCGAGGCCAGTGCCGCCGCCGACGGATCGATTCCGTCGTCGCCGGCCATTGTCGCGCCGGCCAGGCGATAGAGCGCCACGGTTGCCGCGGCCGCGGGATGGGTGTCGAGGTGTGCCTCGATTTCGGCGCTGCGGGGCCCCCGCTCGCCGGCGGCGAAATCAATCAGTTGTCGGTAGCGTGCTCTGCTCATGGTCGATGGCCTCCGCCCTCCACATCAGCCGAGGGGGAATCGAGAGGTCCTGGTACATCCAAACTGAGAAAATAGGGACTTTTACGGTGTGCAGCCCGAATGACTTCTTCAACGGGCTGTCAGGGCCCGTCGAGCCGCTGCCGTGCCGCCTCGATGAGACGAGCCGCCCGACGGGTGGATGCGCCCGAGCGTGACCGCCGCCGCCTGGCCGCCTGTACGGCGTGGCGGGCCAGCACCATGGCCTCGTAGGCAGCGAGCTCGCTCGGCGACACGCCCGGGTCCAGGCGGAGGAATCTTCGCCGGAAGACATGGGCGAGGTTCTCGATCGCCCGGCCATGGCCCGGCCTTGAAAGGGGCCCCCTCCGCAGCCTGCCGAGAAACGTCGCGGCGTCCAGCGCCGGCGAGGCCAGGCACAGGCCGTCCCACTCGAGGATCGTCAGGTCCCCGTCGTCGCCGGCGAGACGTTCATGGCGGAACCGCCCGTGTGCCGGCACCAGCCGCTCTTCGCCGATGGGCTGCGCACCCAGCATCTCCAGGAGTTGCTCGAATGCCGGCGCAGCCTCTCCGTGGGCCCGGCGCATGTGCGGCGCCGCACGATGCAACCGGGCGAGTTCGCCCCGGAAGGTCCGCTCCTGCGAAATCTCCAGACCCGACTGCTGCAGCTCCACCAGTGCGTGCGTTGCCATGTTGATGCAGTGGTGCACCCGCGCGAGATCGATCCCGTCGGGAAGCGGCCGATCGCGCTCGAGGCGGCTGATCCAGGTGGTGAGAAGTCGCTCGGGGCGCGATGCCGTAAACAGCAGGCGGTGGTCGGGGTGGTATCCCAACGGCTCCGGGACGCGCAACCATCGGGCCGTCCGAGTGATCGGCCAGACGGCCTGCATGTTGCGGTGATGAAGGCTGCCGCGGTCGTCGGAAAAGACGTCGACGCGGATTCGGCGCTTCAGCATGTGGCTGCCGGCAACGGTACGGACGTCGAGCGCCAGCTCGCAGCGGCGAGCGGGGATATAACGGTGCACGGTCCAGTCCGCCTGGCGAATAATTGCGCCGTCGGCGCACTCCCGGATGTGAGGGGCGAGCAGGCGCCCGCGTTCTCCTCCGGTGATCTCGGCCAGGCCCGGCAGTGCCGGATCGACCGGCAGAAGCAGCAGTGCCATGTCGAGGTCGTCCACGTACGCGGCCAGTCGCGTGAAGGGTCGAGCGGCGGAATTCGCTTCGGCAGCCCTGCACAGGTGCATGATTTCGGGGCTGAGAAAGTCAGACGACACCGGCGTCGTTCCGACGATGATGTGGTCCCAGCTGGAGCCGCCTTGAGCTTCCACTGTCACGGAGTACACGATGCGGCGCCGCCCGCCGTGGATCCTGCCGCTGCCCGCCGCGGGCCGGATGCGGCACCGCGAGACGCGAATGCGCCGGTCCGCCATGGCCGGAAGCTCGCGCCGGAAGACCGCGAGCATCTGCTTTTCATCGAGCGCTCTCGCTCGCACGGATCGGCTTTGGGACGTTCGTTGCACCGTTCGCAGAGCGTCCATCGGATTCCCTTCAGCGTGCTCGCGCCGACGAACGACCCCAACGACGAACGCAGAGGGGTCAGGACACCGGGCGATCGAAGAAAGAGAACAGTCCAGTTCACGCGTCCATTGGGCGCTTCCCCGCCATCGGCTGCACCGAGCATGCGTGTTCCGAAGGTCAGCGATGACCGTCCGCGGGCGCGGTACGACCGTGATCGCTTACCGACGGCGGTGCCGAGGGCAAGGATTCAACTGGAGTGTGTTGGGCGTTTCTCCTCCTTCGCCTTCCGTCTCCAAGTCGGTGGAATTGTGACACGCGACCGAACCACTGTCAAGAAAGTAGGGAAGGTTACCGCGTGTGGCCGGAAGGTGAACCCACGGCACGGGCCGGGAACCGGCACCGATCCTTTATTCATGCCCCCTTGAGATCGGCGACGTGAGCGGTCTGACCCATTCCCGTCGCCACCAGTGCCCCGTCCGTCGCTTTGTCGCCATATCCGTGAATTCGTACCGGTAGTAGACGAACCGGACGTATCGCGGCGGTCGTCCGGGGAACGGGTTCTCGGCGAAGAGGTCCAGGACGGCCGGCGAGCCTTCCAGCAGCCGATCGGCGAGGTTCCCGAGCCAGTAGGCGGCGCGATCGGGGTTGAGCGCGGCGAACCACATCTGCCAGTCGAGTCGCGGCTGATGCCCGGCGGTGAAGCGGGGCCGCTGCTGCACGTCGCCGGGCTTGAATGGAAGACCGTATTCACTCCAGACGACGCCGTCGTCGCTTGCCTCGATGATGATCTCGGGCCGCTCAGGCGTCATGATCCGGAACAGGCCATAGCCATTGATCGTGCGCAGCGGATCGGTCAGCGCGAGCAGGTCGTTGCCGACGGTGCCCAGGAGATGCCGTCCGGCAAAGTCGAGGATCGTGACGACGGCCGCGGGAACCGCGGGGCGGCGCATCGTACGGGCCATCTCGCGCAGAAATGCACAGGCACTGATCACGACAATCGCCGCTGCCGCGGTGTTCGCCGCGTACCTGAGGACCCGTGGTCCGGTTCGGTCGTGAACGGGCCGCGCCTGCACCGAGATCCGATCGCGCAGGCCGCGCGGCAGGAGGCGGCGCAGGAGCTGATCGTCCAGGAGCAGCACGCACAGTGTCGCGGCCAGCAGGTTGAAGAAGCAATAGTTGCCGGTCGCGGCAATCAGCAGCTGCAGCAGCAGCAGTCCGCACGCCGCGCCGTGCCGCACGCGCCGAGGCGCGACGATGAGCAATGGGAGGCCGATCTCGATGACGTACATGTTCGCCACCGAGGCCCGCTGGAACCAGCCGGGCAGTTGATGGGCATACCAGCCGATCCACGACGGCAGCGGCTGCGTCTGATAGTGAATGTCCAGGGCCGAGAGGTCTCGCCAGGCAGGCTCGCCCGACAGCAGCTTGGTCACGCCCGACAGGAACATGAGCTTGAACAGCAGCAGTCGCACGACGATGATCCCGGCCGCGGCCGGGCGCGGCAGCACCCGGAATGCCGGTCGCCACCGGGTCGGCGCCAGGAACATGGCGACGAGCCCCGTTTCCAGCAGCAGCGAGTCCCACTGGAAGTTCATGAAGGTCTGCCCCACCACCGAGAGCGACAGGTACAACGCCCACAGCAGCGCCAGGGCCGGAATCGGCACCACGCCGACGATCAACAGCACCGCCGAAAGCACTCCGGCACCGCACAGCACATCGAGAAACGCGCCGTCGGTGCTCAGCCAGCACACCGTCGGGAGGGCGCGGTAGCAGGCAGGGCCGATGTTCTCGCGCGCCCAGGCCAGGTAGTCGACGGCGGGCAGGATCCCGTCATCGCCGACGAGCCCGTGGATCTGTGTCCACAGGGACGTGAACGCGATCAGGAAGGTCACGCCAAGGAGTCTCAGGAGGATCCACGTCGCCAGCCCGTAGGTGTCCGGCGTGGGATCGGGCCCCGCCAGCAGGCGCGACACCGTCGACGCCGCGTGCCGGTGCCGGGCCGTGAACCGGTACAGCGATTCCGCGACCGGCGCGAAACCCGGGACCCGGCGGTACGCCCACAGCGTGCATCTGCCCGCCGGCGAATGCCGGAGTGCCGTGAACACCGCCAGGGCACCGGTGAGCACGTCGCCGCCAGGCATGAGGAGTACGACACCGCGGTCGAACATTTCCGGCGTCACCTGCGGGTAGCGAGAGCCGATCTCGTGCGATGGAGCGTACTCGACGCGTTCCCCGGTTCGGTCCCGCCACCGGGCGACCTGGCGGCGGCAGAAGCCGCACCTGCCGTCGTATATCAGCAAGGGCCTGTGCGGCCATGCCGCTGACCCGCCACTCACTGTGCCCATACCAGCCTTACCGCAACTGTGCAGTTTGACCAAGGTGCCCTACACCGGCGGTGCCGCGGGCGTATCCGCCCCGACAAAACCGCACAACTCGAAGTCCATGCGTAGGTTACGGAAAATGCTGCCATTTCGCCACAAAGGTATTGAAACCGGTTTGCGCCAACTTAGATTGTGAGGTGCGGTGTCGTTGATCCCGAACCGGCCGGCGGATGTCGGTCCGGGGTCCTGCGGACGGTGGGAGACCAATGATGACCCCTCAGGTGGGTACGGCGTGCCAGGACGGAACCGGCGGTCCGGGTGACCGGGAAACCGCGCGCGGCGGAGTCAGGACGGCGGCACGCCCGCTGGAATTGCGGCAGTGGGCGACGTGGTTACGGCTCAACGCGCCCCGCCAGGCTCGTGGAGCGTTTCGCCGGCGGCAACGGGACGGGACGATGCACGTCTGTGCCATCGGCGCACTGGAGGAGATCGGTGCCGGCGAGGCGCCGATCCTGTTCTGCCCGCTGAACGAGGCGACGTTCATCCGGAAGGTTCGCGTGATGAACGATTCCCACGGCTGGACCTTCCCGCAGATCGCCGACCCAGACAAAATGGTCTACTCCGCGCACAGCATTATCGATGGCACCAAAAACCCTCTTGAACCAGTCTATCTACTCAAAGACGTTCGGCAGATGACGAAGGATTTTCACCAATTGATGCGCGACTTCCAAGCATTCATTGGCCGCCTACCGCCCTCATAGCGGCGCGTAAGATATCCTCCACCAAGGCCGCATCGCTGGGCGAGGTGTATCCAAGCCACCCTG
>JADFOJ010000061.1 GCA_022562915.1 Planctomycetota bacterium
CCAGATCCGCCAGCTCGGCGTCGCCGAATCTCGCCGTATCTCCGGGATATGCCTTCGATCCGGCTCCTTGATCTGACGAATCTGGTCGCGCTCTCGCCATCGAAGCACTTCTTCAACGGGCTGCTAGCGGCCTTTACAACCCCGCCGCGGCCGTGACCTCGTCGATGAGTTGCCGGGCGCGCTGTTGCGTTGCTGCTTCGGCGATCACCCGGAGGATCGGCTCGGTGTTGCTTGCTCGCAGGTGCACCCAGCCGTCATCGAGATCCACCCGCACGCCGTCCAGGGTGCTGGTGTTCGCGCCCGCGAAATGTTCCGTGACGCGCCGGGCCAGGGCCGCGGCGTCGTGGCGGGCGTCCAGGTCGATCCGGTGCTTGATCAGGACGTACCGGGGCATCTCCGCGACCAGGTCGCTCAACGGCCGCCGGGCATCGGCCAGCAGCGCGAGCACCAGGGCCATCGCGCCGAGGCTGTCGCGAATCCAGCAGACGGACGGGAGGATCACTCCACCGTTGCCCTCGCCGCCGATGAGCGCCCCGCATCGCTTCATCTCGACGACGACATGGGCCTCGCCGACCGGCGTTCGGTGGACGACGGCCCCCGGATGCCTGGCGGCCAGGTCGTCGATCATGCGGCTCGTGGAGAGGTTCACGGCGATGTGGCCGGCCCCGTGCGTCTGGAGCATTCGCCGCGCTGCCAGCACCACCGTGTATTCCTCGCCGAGGTACGTGCCGCGCTCGTCCACGATCGCCAGACGGTCCGCGTCGGGATCCTGGCCGAAGCCGACGGCGGCGTTCTCGGCGGCCGTGACGCGGGCCAGCTGCACGAGGTTCTCCTGCAGCGGCTCCGGGTCGTGCGCGAAGTTCCCGCACGGGGCGTCGTTGACCGCGACGACCTCGCAGCCCAGCGCCTCCAGGAGCATCCTGCCGGCCGTAGCGCCGGCGCCGTTGTTGGAGTCGAGCACCACGCGGAGGCTCGCCGACCGGATCGGCTCGACATCGACCTGGGCCAGCACCCGTTCAACGTGGACCCGGTGGCACCGGTCGTCGTGAATTCGCCCAGCGAGCGACGCGGGCGGTGCCCGGTCGAAGTCACGCTCCCGGAACCGCCGCAGTATCTCGTCGGTTTCCGCCGGCGGTGGCGCCATGGCCCCGGCGGTGATGCACTTGAGGCCGTTCCACTGGACCGGGTTGTGCGAGGCGGTGATCACCATCCCGCCCGCCGCATCGAGTTCGTCCACCATGACGCCGATGGTCGGCGTTGCCGCGACGCCCAGGTCCACGACCCGGGCACCCACGCCGGCGAGCCCCGCGGCGGCCGCGGCGGAGAGCATTTCGCTGGAGGGCCGCGTGTCGCGTCCCAGGCACACCGTCCGGTGCTCCCCGGACGTCTCCCCGGTGCGGGCGGCCAGGGCGAACGATCCGAATGCCGCCGCGAAATCGGTGGCGACGGCGGGGGTCATCGATTCCCCGACGATGCCACGGGCGCCGGAGACCGACAGCATCAGCGGCAAGGACGATTTCGTCGGCATGAGTTGTGTCATACTAGCGATATGTTCGAGTTGTCCGTCTGCCGGGAGTTCCGCGCGGCCCACGCGATCACGATGGGCGGCGTGCGCGAAGAGAGCCACGATCACTGTTGGCGCGTGCGGGCCGTCGTGCGGGGGGACCGTCTGGACAGTGACGGGCTCCTGTGCGACTTCCACCGGATCGAGCGGGAGCTCGAGAGCGTCCTGGACCTCCTGCGTGGCCGTGATCTCAACCGGACGCCGCCGTTTGATCGGGTCAATCCGACGGCGGAAAACGTCGCCCGTCACATCGCCGAGGGAATCAGTCAACGGATTCCCGAAGGCGTGTCGTTGAAGTCCGTCAGTGTGACCGAGGCGCCGGGGTGTACGGCGACGTTCGTGACGGAATAGCCGTCAGATGTCGGGTGGCACGGTCGAGCGAGTCCGCCGCAGGCGGACGAGTTCGCCCGTGAAGTGACGCCCGAACACGGGCGACGTCGTCCGCCTGCGGCGGACTCCGTCGACCGTGCCACCCTCCGTTTCGTCGCTCTCTGCAGAAACAGTTCTAGTTCGCGAACGCCGCAATCCTCGGCATCGCGGACGCCACCAGCCGTATCTGCTGTTGATTGTCACCGTCGATCGTCACGGACATGTTGTCGTCCGGTACGACGGTGATGTCGATCGTCGCGCGGTGGAGCTTCCGACCAAGACCGTACTCCAGTGTGAACGGTGGGACGGGGAAGCCCGCGCCGTCGACCTGCGGGATGACGCCCTCGAGCATGACATAGGGCACCCCGTCGTTGATGACCGTGTACAGGGCGTTGGCAACCGGGTGTGTCTGGTCGGTGGTCGCGAACCATTCCAGCCGGATCAGGTCATTGTTGGGCGTGAGGAACTCGATCTCGTTGCTGGCTATGAGCGAATCCTGCGGGTTGAGGGGAAAGGGCCCGAATTCCTGGCCGGTCCGGATCAGCGTGAGCATCCGGTGCATGACCAGGCGGCTGATCGTGTGCGTCGACGCGACCTCGGTCGTGGACTGGTACGCCATGAACGACGCATGCAGCGCCACCATGACCGACGCGAGCAGTGTCGCGGTGATCGTCAGCGCGATCAGCATCTCGATGAGGTTGAACCCGCGCGCACTCCAGCGGCGGTGCCGGGCTGTCCGCGGACTGCGTGTCGGCGTCATATTGAACCTCCTTCGGTGTACGTCATCGGCTCCGGATCGATCCGAATCGGCCAGGGAATCCCGTCGGGCAGCAGGGCGTCGGGATCGTATCGAAGCGTGATCTCACCGAAGCCTCCGGTCACGTCGTCGGTGCCTTCTCCGTCACCGTCCGCCGGCCCGAAGTAGCCGATCGTCGTGTTGAAGGCGTCGGTCAGGCCGCCGTAGAACAGCGGGCCCTCTCCCGTGACGGGACGGAACGTCGTGATCAGCGTCCCGAAAATATCGGCGGTTCCCCGGATGTCGAGGATGCCCGCGACGATCGTTCCCTTGAGCTTGACCTTCGGCGTATTCATCGGGTCGGCGGCCTGGTCGTTGGTGAAGCTGCCGATGTCAGCGGACCAGCCCGGCAGGAGGATCGAACTCTTGCGGAGCTCCTCCAGCACGGTGATGGCCATCGAGTCGATGACGGCCCTGATAACGTCCTCGTCAGGCTGACCATCCAGATCGGGGTCGTCCGAATAGATGTAGAAGCGCGTCTGCCCGGTGAGCTGGACCTTGTTGCGCCAGTGGGTGTACTCGGTCGGCTTCACACCGGCGATCGTGCCGATGAACGTGCAGCCGTGGAAGCGGATGTTGTTGGAGAGGATCTTGGTGTCCGGCACGGGCGTGCCGTTGAGGTCAGCCTCCACGCCGGGATACTTCGGCTCGTACGTGAAGATCCCCGAACCCGGG
The DNA here is from genome assembly GCA_022562915.1 of Planctomycetota bacterium. GTDB lineage: Bacteria > Planctomycetota > Phycisphaerae > Phycisphaerales > SM1A02 > JADFOJ01. Next base: position 3,405 of record JADFOJ010000061.1, read on the forward strand.
AAGGTCTCGATCTTCTCGAGGGCACCGGCGTAGTTCCAGTTCACGTCGATGCACTGCGGCTCCGTCTCGATGAACGTGACGCCGATGAACACGCAGTTGTCGTACAGGCCGTTGTTGCCCATCGGGATCCGCACGTTCGTGAACGTCATGTCGCGGTAGATCGGGCGGTCGTAGAAGTCGTACGCGCCCTGGGCGCCGAAGGGGATCGATTCCCAGTTGTTGCCGAGATCGCCGGGCTCGAACGTGCCGCCCACGCCGACCTGGGCGAAATCCGCCGGTGTCGCGGGCGCGCCCGGCGGAACCCGCGATTCGTACCACGTGGCGGCGTTCTCGAACATCTCGGTGGTCAGCTCACGAAGCTCTTCGTTCGTGGCGCCGAACGTCACCGGTGCCTCTCCGAGGTTCGCCGCGATCGTGCCCTGCACGACAGTCTGGTAGGTGCCGTCGTTGGCGACCTCCCACTCCTCGAAACTCACGGCGAACGAGAGGCGGCCGCGGATCTTCGCGTACGTGTCCATGATGTCCAGGACGCCGTCCCTCCAGCCGAGCGCGATATCGTCCGGCGTCGACGGGCCGTCGATGCCGTCACGATCGGGATTCGCTTCGTCGATCAGACGGGCGAGCTGGAGGTCAACGTCGAACTCCACGGGCAGCCCGCCGGCCAGGAACGAGTCGTACACGATCGCCTGGTTGTTGTCGGCGTCGTAGTGGGCCATGAAGAGGTCGAAGTCGTCCACGTACTCGTTCTGATCGGTATCGACGATGATGCCCGGCGCCGCGGCGATGGCCAGTTGCTCCGTCGGGTGATAGATCCTGATGCGGCCGTCGCCATCGGCGTCGTGCAGCGCCACCTGCGCGAAGAACGTGTCGAGATTGTTGGTGAGGGCGTCGTTCAGGAAGTAGAAGTCGCTGCGCATGACCAGCGGATCGCCGTTCTCCGTATCCAGTTCGCCGGACTCCGTGCCGTAGACTGAGCCCAGCGGGCCCTCGACGCGGACGTTCTTGCCGATCATGATCCGGCTTGGGCTGATCAACGCGTATTCGATCTTCTTGTCGATCCGGAACATCATCTGAAGCGTCCGGGTGATGTTCTGGTCATAGCCCCGGCTGGTGACCAGCACGTACCCCGCGTCGTCGGGAACGCTGACGATCTGGTATTTCAGGCGGAAGTACGGCCCGTTCTCGTTCGGTGAGCCGTCAGCGTTGGCCACCAGCGCGATGGGGCGCGCCCGCAGCGTTCCCAGTTCGTCGATCGTAGGCAGGGAGCTGTCGCCGGGCTCGGGCGTGATCGTGTGGATGTCCGCCCAGTGAGCGTGCAGGATCGCCTCCGCAACGCCGGCGGGAGGCGATGCCTCGGTGTACCCCGACGGGGTGAGCACGACGACGCTGCCGTCAGCGGGATACGTGCCGTCCCACATCGCCGCGCCGTAGTCCTCGTCGATGACGCCCTTGGTCACGACGAAACGCGAGCTCTCGGACCTGAGCCGGCGGGACGCGAAGACCAGCCCGGTTTCGGCCGCACTCATCGCCCTCGAGACCTTCATGTAGGAGTCGGCCGTGCGCAGGTTTCCCTGGGCAACGACCGCCATGGCGGCCGCCAGCGAACTGAAGATCACCAGGAACATCATCGCCAGGACACTGGAGACGCCGCGGCGTCTCAGGGTAAGCCGGGTGCGCCGGCTCGCGGCGATGGTACCGGTTCGATCGTCCATGCATCATGCTCCACGCCTCCATGGATACTGCATACTTCCCTGCGGCAACCCCTGCGTCCCCGGGATTCACTTGGGTGAGATCCACGTCACCCGCGTCATTTCCAGCTGCTCATCGAGATTCGGAGCCATGTAGTGAATGGTCACTTCCACGGCCAGGGTGTTCGTGGTATGGTCCGGTTCGACGCCGACGAGCGTGTCGCCGTTGAAAACGATGTTGAACGGATCGACGTTGAAGATCCGGACGGTCTGAGACCAGCCGTCCATGTTGGCGATCACTTGGCGGCGCGCGTTGATCGGCGGCGAGAAGACCAGGCCGCCACCGAGGCCGTCGAAGTCGTCAAGGTCGTCGTAGTCCTGGAACGACGCTTCGTTATCGCCCTCCGGGCCCCAGAAGATGTCGCCGGTCACCGGATCGTGCTGCGGGAGGGTCCAGGTCATTTCCCGGATCTCATTGGCCAGGTGCGTCGCGATGCTGGAGTGTGTCGACCACGCATTCTGCTGATGGAAGGCGGCCTGGGCCGACATCATGGCCAGCACGCCGACGCCGATGATGATCGTGGCCAGTGCCGTCTCGATCAGCGTGAAGCCGTGCCGCCGGCGCGCTCGTCGCATCGCCGTGTGATTCCTCGTTGTCGTCGCTCCGGATCGCGCAAGCACAGTGGCCATGGTCGGCCCTCCACGCCTCCGAAGGATGTCCTGAAGCGGTTCTCCATTGCGCGGCCGCAGGCCCCCGGTCCCTGGTGGGGCGATTCACGGCTCGCAGAACGCTTCCTGACTGCTCTCCAAGTATCGAATTCAGCCTTGGACAAGCGAACTCATCTTGAAGATAGGCAGGATGATTGCCATGGCGATGAATCCGACAATAGAGCCCATGATGATGATCATGATTGGCTCGATCATGCCGGTTACGGTCTTTATGGCGTCTCGAAGGGCCTTCGCGTAGAACACGGAGACCTCCTCGAGAACCTCGCCCAGGCGACCCGATTCCTCGCCGGCGGCGACCATCTGGATCACCGAGACCGGCAGCAGCTTCGACCGGTTGAGCTGGGTCTGGATTTTCTTGCCCTGCTTCACCGCCGCGTACACGCGACGCCACATCTTCTTGTACAGCAGGTTGCCGGTGATGTCGCCGGTGATGGCGATGGTGTCCAGCATCGGGACGCCGGCGTTGAGCAGCTCGCCCATCGTGTGCAGCGACCGGCTCACGTACAACGCCCGGAACATCCGCTTGAACAACGGAATCTGCAGCTTGGTCTTGTCCCACCAGTATCGCCCGACGTCCGTCTTGATGAAGCCGAGGAAGCCGCCGATGACGAGGATCATGCCGAGCAGCAGCATCCACCAGTTGTGGACCATCCAGTCGGACAGCCCCATCAGGAACAAGGTGGGCCAGGGCAGGATCGACTCCTTGCCCGCGAAGACGTCGGCGAACCGCGGGAGCACGAAGGTGAGCAGGAACACCGTCACGCCGATCGCCATGGTGGCGATGATGCCCGGATAGATGCTCGCGCCGATCACCATCTTGCGGGTTTCGAGCTGCTGGGCGATGTATCCCGCAATCCGGTCCAGCATGGTGGCGAACGCACCGGACATCTCCGACGCCCGGACCATGTTCACGTACAGGGGCCCGAACAGCTTGGGGTACTTGACGATCGCGCCGGAGAACTGCTTCCCGCTCTCGATGTCCATCTTGATCGAGAAGAGGATCTTCCTGAACTTCGGGTTCGTCACCTGGTCGGCGATGCCGTCCAGGGCAGCGCGAAGATTAATGCCGGCACGGATCATGACTGCGAGTTGGGTGGTGAAGTCCAGGACGTCCTTCTGCGAGGGTCCGCTGGAGTAGTTGAGCGCCTTGACCTTGCTGGCCCACTGGGTGCTGGACGTCTGCACGGGGACCAGTTGAAGCAGGTGGTGGCCCTGTTTGCGCAGGATCGCGGCCGCGGTGGTGGCACTGTCGGCGGTCAGCACGCCGGCCCGGATCTGCCCCGACGGGTGTCTCGCTTGGTATCGGTACTGCGGCATGTATGTCTACTCTCGGCTCGTCAGGCGGCCAGTTGTCGCTCCAGCTTGTCCGGATAGGCAGCCTGGGCGATCGCATCCTCGCGGCTGATCATGCTGTTGAAGTACAACTGTGCGATCGCGTTGTCCAGGCTGATCATGCCGAGCTGACGGTTCGTATCGATGACGTTGGGAATCTCGAACGTCCGCGCCTCGCGAATGATGTTGCGGATGGCGGGCGTGCAGAGCATGACCTCAACGGCGGGCACCATGCCCGGCTGGTCCATGCGGCTGAAGAGGGTCTGGGAGACCACCGCCTGGAGCGTGTTGCCGAGCATCGACCGGATCTGGTTCTGCTGGCCGGCGGGGTACATGTCGATGATCCGCTCCACCGTCTGCGATGCGTTGACCGTGTGCAGCGTGGAGAACACCAGGTGGCCGGTCTCGGCGGCGGAGATCGCCAGTGCCGTGGTCTCCAGGTCGCGCATTTCGCCGACGAGGATGATGTCAGGGTCCTGCCGCAGCGCGTGCTTGAGCCCGGAGCCGAAGGAGGGCATGTCCTCGCCGAGCTCACGCTGCTCCAGCAGACATTTGTTGGACTGGAAGGAGTACTCGATCGGGTCCTCCAGCGTGATGATGTGTTTGCGGTACCGATCGTTCATCGCCTGGATCATGGCGGCCAGCGTCGTGGACTTGCCGCTGCCGGTGTCGCCCGTGACGAGCACCAGCCCGCGGGGCAGGTAGGTCAGGCGGCTGATGATTTCGGGAAGGTTGAGTTCGTCCAGCGGCGGTACTTCCGTCCTGATGGCGCGCATGGCCAGCCCGACGGTGCCGCGCTGATAGTGAGCGTTCACGCGATAGCGGCTCAGGCCCTGCACCTCGTAGGAGAAGTCGAGATCCTTCTCGACCTCGAAGCGGCTCATCTGCTTCTCCGTGACCATCTGCGACAGGTATTCCTTGACGCTCTTGGGCGCCAGCATCGGCAGGTCCATCGGTGTCATCACCGTGTGGACCCGGATAATCGGCGGATGGCCGCTGATGAGATGGATGTCCGAGGCATCCTGTCGAGCGGCCGTCTGGAGAATCTCTTGAAGCTGCATGGCACCTCCCCGCGTGGATATGGCGACGCCCGGAAAGGGGTCGTCTAGGGCATATCGACACGCACCCTCGCATCCATAACCACCGCCGCGCCGCGGTGTCGACACGTTGCGCGGTCTGGGCGGCCGGCCCGGGCTGTAGCGGTCGGGGGAGTTAGAGCAGTAGAGCAGTAGAGCAGTAGAGCAGTAGAGCAGTAGAAGAGCAGGAGAGCGGGAGAGCGGGAGAGCAGGAGAGCAGGAGGGCGGGTCTACTGCAATTGGAGCCGGCCGCGCTGCTGGAACGATACCTTTGCGCGTCGCACGCCGGTATCGAAGAGGATCTGGGCCAGTCGGTTGGGCGCGTTGAAATGGAGCTGTCCCGTCAGGCTGTAGCTCACGTCGGTGGGAAGCGTGAGGGCCGTCCAGCCGACCTTGGAGTAGGGCACGACGGCCGGCAGCAGCACCTGGCGGTTCCCCTCGGCGCTCAACGTGACACCGCCGGTACGCCGGCCCGCGTAGACTTCCTTGCCGTCGATGGCGAGCGTGTACACGAACTCGTGCAGTGGCACGGCAGCCCGATTGGGATTCTTCAGATCCATGACGAATGACAGCGCCAGCGCCTCCTCCGTCGCGTCGGTGACCGACACGTGGTTGACGGAGATCATGGGGGCACGAAAGCCGGAGCAGCCGGGCGCGGCCGCCAGGGCCGCGAGCAGCAGGAGCCTGCTGAGACCGTGCATGGTGTGGCCACTGTACCGCGACTGCCACCGTCAGTCGAGCATGAGCCACTGGTCGCCGTACCCGCCCTGCCGGGCGATCTCGACGTCCACGAGGCTGTCGATCTCACGGGTATACCGGTACCAGGTGAAGGACACCACGGCGAGGATCATGACGGCGCACCACGCCGCCACCTCACCTTCGACGTGCCGGCGCAGCCGGTACAGCAGAAGGACGCATACCCCCACGGTCGCCGCCTTGAACGCGGCCAGCAACGAGACGGATCCCGTGTGGCCGATAATCCAGGCGGCGATCGGGTTGGCCTCCATCATTCCACTCGATTTGAGGTGCAGCAGCGTCACGAGCAGATCGGCCAGGCTCAGGATCACGACCCCCACGCTCAAGAGAACGACGCGCCTCGACCGATCACGGCGAAGCCGCTGCTGTGGTTCGAGATGGTCGGCGGACGTCATGAATGGCTGTGCCTGGCGGGGTCATCCTCCCCGGTACGGCGGTTGCGAAGGCCCCGTGGATGTCGGCAGTCCGCAAACGATGCTTAAATAGCTTGCAGGAAGCCAGGACGATCGAGAACCAACCGTGACTGCTGAACGTTGCCGCCTGCCGTTGCTGCTGATCGCCGCCTCGATTCTTCTCGTGGGGCCTCGCGCGACCCGCGCCCAGCAGGACAACCCGGTCTATGTCGACGATTCGCCCAGGGCATGGGAGCTGTTTCTCCTGGCCGGCGACCAGGTGGCGGACAACCTCTCGGAGGCGGTGCGGCTCTACCAGGAATTGCTCGACGACTACGGGATGAAACTGCTGCCGATAACCCGCTCCGCGACGGAGCACTTCGCGGCCGTGCGCGGTCGGGTTCTCGACCGGCTCTCCGGCAACCGGAGGCTGCTGCAACGGTATCGGATCGCCCAGCAGGCCGAGGCGGTCCGGCTGCTGAAGGGCGGTCACCTGCAGCGCGTGGCGCTCACGCGGTCGCTTACCGAGAGCGGGCTGGAGGCGTTGCTGCGACTCGCCCAGGAGAGCCTGGAGTCCGCTCGTTTCTACTCCGCCCTCGACTGGCTGTGGCAGGCGCAGGGACACCCCGATCTCGACGGGCACCGTGCGGCCCATTGCTGGTACATGATCGGCGCGGCCGCGTCATACCTCGGCCGGTCGGAGCTCTACGGCGAAGCGGCGGCGCGGCTGGAGGCGCTGGGCTCGGAAGGGCACCGGCTTCGCGGCCGGCTCGACGGGGTGGCGCGGGCGAAGCGACCGGATCTCCACAACGGCATCACGTCGCTCGACACCGCGGGCGACGCCGAGATCGATGACCTGGTCGGACAACCGATCTGGTCGCTGCGACTCGATGACATGCCGCTGGGTCGGCGCGTGAGTGCCCCGCTCGGCGGCGATCCGCCGAGCCGTGGGCACGTGGAGACGCTGCGTCGCAGCGGCGCCCTGCTCACCGCGGTTCCGACGGTTGCCGGGAACCGGATCTACATCAACGAGGGCCGGATCGTTCATGCGCTGGATCGTTTCACCGGTCGGGCGATGTGGTCGCCGTACGTCGAGCGACTGCCGTCATCCTCCATCGCGAAGGGCAACCGGCAGATCGGTGACCTGAACATCGTCTCGGTGCGCGAAGGGACGATCGTGACCATTACCGGGCACGCCTTCACCGACGCCGGCAGAACCGAGCGAACGGTCGTCTGCCTCGATGCCGACACGGGCCGGCTTCGGTGGGAGAGCCATATCGACCGGCTGTCCCGATCCGACGAGCTGCACGGCCTGTTCCCGCACGGCGGACCGGTCATCGGCGACGGGATGGTGTACGTGCTTGCCCGCAAGGTGAGCCGGCAACTTCTCACGAGCTGCTACCTGATTGCGCTGGGTCTCGATGACGGTCGCCTCCGGTGGGTGCGGCACGTCGCGTCTTCGGGCGGCATCCGCAGCCGGTTCGCACGGCCGTTCTCCACGCCCGTCCTGCACGAGGGCGACCTGGTGGTCGCCACCGCGATCGGCGCCATCGCACGGTTCGACGCGCTGACCGGGCAGACCCGCTGGCTGCGACGGTACAACCCGCCGCTGAGTCCGTACCTGGCGGATCGTCGCCCCTGGGAGATCAGCAGCCCTGTCATCACGCCCCGTGGCGTGCTCGCGCTGCGGCCTGATCACCGCGAGGTGATCATGCTCGACTGGGAGACGGGTGACGACGTCGATACGGCGGGATCGACCTCGCGCGACACATGGAACACCCCGCGATACCTGCTTGGGTCCGGCACCATGGTCTACGGGATCGGCAGTGGGATCCGCGCCTTCCGCGACGAGTCGCTCAGCCTCCCGGCGTGGGTCTTCCCACGGCAGTCGCCCGATCCAGACGAGACCACGGCGTACCAAGCGGACACCATCGAACTCCGCGGCCGCGTGCAGGTCATCGATACGGGCCTGGTCGTGCCGACCGCCGAGGGCGTCCTGCTGCTCGACTCCGAGACTGGCGAGGTGACTCACCGGGTCGACATGGACGTCGTCGGAAACCCGCTTGCGGCGGGACCGCAACTCATCCTCGCCGCCGCCGACGAACTGCAGGCGTACATGCCGCTTGGCCGCGCCGAGCAGATGTTGCGGCAGCAGATCGCCGCCGATCCGGCAGACCCGTCGCCGGCACTCGCCCTGATGAGGCTGGGGGTCCGCGTCCGGGACCTGGAGATGGCGCTCGGAGCGGCGGATCTCGCGATCCATGCCATCAACGGTGCGGCCGGAAGTCGATCGCAGGTCGCCCGCGACGAACTGTTCGAGATCCTGCTCGATCTTGATCGGGAATCCATCGCCGTCGCGCGGGACGAAGGTGAAGCGCTGCACGCCATGATCGGTGTCGTCGCGCACACGCCGTCACAGCGGGTCGAGCACCTGCTCGCCCTCGGTGACTGGCTCGCGTCGGACGCGCTGGGGCGGGCGGTCGAGGCGTACCAGGCGATCCTCTCCACGGGGCTGCTGTCCGAGACGTCGCGGGTCCACGGTGGGGTCGTGCGTCCCGCGTCGACGTGGGCGGCGGATCGCGTCGCCGCGCTGATCGAGGAGCACGGTCCGGGCGTGTACCGTCCCCAGGCCGAGTTTGCCCAGGGGCGCTTGAAGCGGCTGGGCCTCGACCCGGACCCGGACGCACTGCTGGCACTGGCACGCGAGTACCCGTTCGCGGACGCGTCGGTCGACGCCGCCGGCGCGGCGGCGCGACGATACGCTGCCGATGGTCTCGATCGCGCCGCGGCGGCAGCGCTGATCGGCGCGTGGATGGTCGCGCCGAAGCGCGACCGGGCCCCAGGACTATTGGGCCCGCTCGTGACCTTGAGCATGGAGACCGGTTGGTCCGGGTACGCGCGCGACGTGCTCCGCTATGCGGTGACGACGTTCGGGCGCATCGAACTCGACACCGGCACCGGTCACCGTGACGCCTCGGAGTGGCTGGCCGGGTTGGATGCTTCGGCCGGCACCGTGCGCCTGCCGCGAGTCGGTGACGCCCGCGACGTGGTCCAGCGCCGTAACGGTGTGATCGTGCCGTTGCTGCCTGGCGCGGCGGCGAGGCTTCCTGCGGATCGCGTGCTCGTGTACGACGCGCCCGAGCTTGCCCTGTTGTCGGGTCCGGAGTTGCTGCCGGTGTGGTCCACGGTGCTGCCCGTGCCGGGGGAGCCGGCGATCCTCCGGTTCGACGATGTCTCGCTGCTCCTGTGGGTGGACGTTCCGGGCGACGATCCCAGGGCCGTGATGCTGGATCCGGCCAACGGGAGCCGGCGGTGGGTGACCACCGACCTGGGCGCCATGAAGAACGAGACGCTGCGCCGGACGCTCACCGATGATCTGCTGCCTCGCGGGCGGAGGATCGATCCGACCCAGGTGCTGCCGCTGGCCGCAGCCGGGACCTTGATCCTCGTGCGCCGTTCGGGCACCGTGATGGCGCTCGAGATCGCCGATGGCAGCACGCCGAAGTGGCAGCGGGTCGACGCGGGCGTGCTTCGCCAGGTCCACCTTGCGGTGTTGGGCGACACGGCGTTGGTGCTCGCCGGGACGCAGCAGTCGGCCGACAGCCGCGAGCTCGTGCCCCGGATCGTTGCGTTGGAACCCCAGACGGGCCGGACCCTCTTCGAAATCACGCCGTTGGGAGGGACACCCGTGAACTGGATGACGATCGGGCCGCTGGGCTCGCTCGTGTATGCCACCGGCACGGGAATCGAGGCGGTCGATCTTCAATCAGGCCGTCGCTGGTGGTCGGCCGTGAGCCCGGACGCGCGGGGGACGGCGCGCGGTTGGCTTGCGGCCGGCCAGGTCATCGTCCAGGGCGCCGCGGGTCGCGCTGCCGACGGCGTCAATCCGCTCCGGGCGATCGGCGTGAGTGACGGCAACCTCTCCGGCCCGTTCGACATGCCGCAACGCGGCGAGTGGAATCGGCTCGATCTGCGTGCACTGCTCGTGAACGACGGTCGCATCTTCGCCCGCTACGGAGAGCGGGTGGTACGGTTCTCCCCGGCTGGAAAGGTTCTCGGTGCCGACGTGGTCAGCGAGCACCGCGACTTCAAGTGGCTCATCCCCACCGCCGACCGCCTGCTGGCCGTGAGCCTGGTCCGCAGCGAACCGGTGCCGGGAGAAGCGAGGCGGACGCAGCACGTCTACCGTGTCTACGGGTTCTCGGAGAACTGCCGGTTGATGGGTGAAGCCGTCGAGCTGCCGCCGATGACCGAGCGACTGGAGCAGGTGGTGGCGATCGACGGCTGGCTGCTGCTCTCGACCGCGACGGGGACGCTCGCGGTGCCGATGCCGTAAGAAGAAAAAAGACGGGCGGGCGGGGAAAATAGACCGGGACTATTTTCCGACCGGTGGCCTGCTGCCGCGCGGTGACCGCAGCCCGGAAATTAGTCCCGGTCTATTTTCCCCGCCCGCCCGTCTTTTTTCCTGGCCCCTTTACCGAACCGTCTGGACCTCGGTCGCGCGCTTGTCGTCGATCCGGGTGTGCTCGAGCGCCCGGCCGTGAATCCCGTCTGCGGTCGCGGAGAGGGCGTCGCACAGGGTGGTGACGGCCTCCACGTGCGGCAGCGCGGTGCGCACGGCGGCGACCTTCTCCGTCATCGTGCCGCCGTTGTCGCGAAACAGGCGGCGGAAGGCCTCCTTGACGGCGTCGATGGCCTGCGGCTCGTAGCCGCCGCGGTTCATGGCGATCGAGTTGACGGCCCGGACTTCCGCTGGATTGCCCTCGACGATCATGAACGGCGGCACGTCCCTTGAGATGCGGGCCATCCCGCCGACGAACGCGCACGCGCCCACGCTCACGAAGTGATGAATGCCGGCGCCGCCGCCGATGTTGGCGCCGTCCTCGATGCGAACGTGCCCGGCCAGCATCACCTGGTTGGCGATCGTCACGCGATCGCCAAGCGCGCAATCGTGGGCGATGTGGGCCGCCACCATGATCAGGTTGTCGCTGCCGAGACGGGTGTAGTACCCGCCGTTGGCGGTGCCCCGGTGGATCGTGACATGCTCCCGGATCCGATTGCGGTCACCGATGACGCAGAACGCAGCTTCGCCCTGGAACTTCCGGTCCTGCGGGTCGGCGCCGAGCACCGCAAACGGGTAGATCTCGTTGTCCCTGCCGATCGTGGTGAGCGACTGAACGATGACGTGGTTGTGCAGCACCGTTCCCGCGCCCAGCGTGACGTTCGGTCCGATGACGCAGTACGGTCCGATGGTGACCGAATCGGCAATGTTCGCTGCGGTGTCGACGATTGCTGTCGGGTGTATCGTTGCCATCAAGGGTCAATCCTGTTCCTCATCGACCATCATGAACTTGATGAGCGCTTCCGCGGCAATCTTGGTGCCGACAAACGCTCGACATTTCACGGTGGCGGATCGTGGCTTGGCTCGGATCGACTCCGCCTCCAGGACGAGTTGATCGCCGGGCACGACCGGCTGACGGAGCTTGACCCGGTCGAGGCTCAGCAGCACGGCGATCTTGCCGGTGTGCTCCAGCTTCTGGCTCATCAGGAGCCCACCGAGCTGTGCCATGGCTTCGACGACAAGCACTCCGGGCATGATCGGCGTTCCGGGGTAATGGCCCTCAAAGAACGGCTCATTGATGGAGACGTTCTTGATGCCGATCGCCTTGCGGTCCCCGTCCATCTCGATGACGCGGTCCACCAGCAGCATCGGGTAGCGGTGGGGCATGACGCGCTGGATCGCCCTGATATTCATCCGCTGACCGTGCGTCACCATGAACTGCCGGTCGGCGGCTTCCATCTGGCTGATGATCTTCGTGCAGAGACGCCGGTTCAGATCGTGACCCGACTTGTGGGCGAGAAGCCTGCCGTGGACCTGGCATCCCACCAGGTAGAGGTCGCCGAGAAGATCGAGAATCTTGTGGCGGACGGGCTCATCCTCGAACCGGTACTCGTTATCGATGGGACCGTTCTCACCGATGACCAGCACATCCTTGGGTGTGAGGTGGCGGCACATGCCGCGGTCCCACAGTGCTTGCGCCTCTTCCTCCAGGCTGTACGTGCGGGCGCCGGCAAACTCCGTTCGATAGTCACCGTTGCTCGAGCTGTACGTTCGAACTTGTCGCCGGATGCGGTCCGAGTTGGGCCCGTAGTCGAGATCGTAGATCACGCGAAGTTCGTCCGTATCGATCGGCACGGCCGCGATGATGGCATCGCCGTCCTCGACCACGATGGGTTCCGTAATGCGAAACACGCGCCGCGGCTCGTCCTGTTCGACGAGCCCGACTTCGAGGATCGGATCGACGAACGGTGACGCGGAGCCGTCGCCGCAGGGCAGCTCGGGCCCGTCGATCTTGATCAGGGCGTTGTCGATGCGCAGCCCGGCGAACGCGGACATGCAATGCTCGATCGTCTCGATCGAGGTGTTGGAGAGGCTCAGTGTCGACCGGCGCGCCCGGCGGGCGATGTACTTCACGAGCGCGGGGATCTGGACCGGCGGCGACACGTCGGTGCGCTCGAAGACGATGCCGTGGTTCGGTGGTGCCGGGAGCATCGTGACCAGGGCGTCCTCGCCCAGCAGCAGGCCCTTGCCGGAGACGCTGACCGGACCCGCCAGCGTCTGCTGATTCACATCGGCGTGGTCGGTGGCGGTGGTCGTCGGGATTGCGGTGGTCTCGAGCATGGTCTCTTCAACGGCCCGCGCCCGCGGACGTCTTGAGTCGCGGTCGGGGGCACGGGGCCTATGTTACTCCTTGCCGAGCCGCCGGGAGACTTCCCGCAGCCAGGACGGCAGTCGCTGTACGGCGACCACCTGGCGGAAGAACTGCCGGACCTCGACCGCCGGGGTGCCGGCACACCGCTTGCCCGCGGCGATGTCCCGCATCACGCCGGTATGAGCCCCGATCCTCGTACCGGATCCTATGGTGACCTGATTGGCAACGCCGACGGCGCCGGCGAGGATAACGCCCTCGCCCAGCGTGACGGAGCCCGAGAGCCCGCAGAGGGCTGCGATCAGGCAGTGTCGCCCGATGTGGCAGTTGTGGCCGATCTGGACGAGATTGTCGATCTTCGTCCCCGCCCCGATCGTGGTCGAACCGAACTTGCCCCGGTCGATGCAGGAACCCGCCCCGATCTCCACGTCATCGCCGATCTCGACGGTGCCGATGTGCGGCACCCTCAGGAGACCCGATCCGTCCGGGGCCGGCTCGAACCCGAATCCGTCGGCACCGATGGAGACGTTCTGGTGCACCAGGACGCGCCGGCCGACGCGGCACCGGTCCCGCACGACGGTGTTGGCATGCACGACCGAATCGTCCCCGATCCCGACGCCGGCATAGAGGCAGACCCCCGCGTGCAGGACGACGCGATCGCCGATCGACGCTCCCGGAGCGATCGTGACGTGCGGGCCGACACGGACATCGCTGCCGAGCGTCGCGTCCGGGTGGACCTGCGCGGTGGCGTGCACCCCGGCATCCGGGACCGCCGGTGGCGGCGCGAAGAGCTGCAGCAACTCGATCACCGCGAGCGGCGCACTCGGTACGACGATCAGTGCCCGCGTTGACGGGTCATGGCCGGGTGCCTCGATCCCCTGCGAGATCACCGCGGCGACGGCGTCTGCCTCGGACCATCGCGAGGCATGCGCCGAATCGGCGATGAAGGTGATCTCGCCATCAGACGCCTCGTCCAGCGCGTTCACGCCCGCGATCCGCAGGTCGGAAGGCCCCCGGAGTTCACCGTGTACCCGCTCAGTGAGCTCGGCAGTGGTGTACGACGGCACCGGCGTCTCCCTGGCTACGGCGCGTTCATCCAGGCGATCAGCCCGTCGGTCACGTCGTACGCGTCGTTGGCGTAGACGACCCGTCGCAGGGCGAGTTGCTGAACGATCTGATTGTCCGTGCCGTTCTGGATGGGCAGTGTTGAATCGTCGGTGATGATGAAATCGATGCCGTTGGCCTGCGCGTACGTGGTCGTGGCCTCGATGATCTGCTCAAAGAGTTCGCGGCGCGCATCCGCGAGAGCCGCATCCAGCTTGAGCTGGATGAACTCGATCATGGCGCGGTAGTCCAGGGCGACCTGTGTGAGCTGCTTCTGGGCGTGCCCATACTTCCGGGTGCCCGGGGCCAGCATGTCGAGGTCCTCGCGGAGACGTTTCGCCTCAGTTCGGAGGTCGTCGGCCTGGGTCCGGTACGGCTGGAGCTTCGCTTCAAGATCACCTTCGGCCTGGTTCCGGCGGTCGATATCGTTGAACACCCGCTCAAGATCCAGCGTGCCGATGACCGGCGGGTCCAGCATGGCTGCCGTCCACACGGCGTTGGTCGGCGCGATCGCCACGACCCCGAGCAGGACGACGCCGACCGTAACAACAATGTGAGTGCAGTTGAAGGACCTGTCCATGACGAAGGTTCCTCTTCGAAAGCGGGTATGGCGATCAACGGCTCCGTGACGTTCACGGAGCGCGGTAGAGGTTGTTCATGCGAGTTGCAAGATCCATGGTGATGTCCAGGGCCGGGTTCCTGTACAGGATCTTCCGGCCGATGATCTGCTGCTGTACCTGGACCTGGGGGGGCACCCGGCTGTCACGGTCGAAGGTCAACTCGGCGGAGGCATCATCGATGATGACCATGTCATACCCCTCGGTCGCCGCCAGTGCTTCGATTGCCTCGATCATGCTCCGGTAGAGGTTCTGCAACAGGAGGGCCTTCTCCACCTCCAGTTCGGTCATGGCCTCGCGGAACCAGAACTGCATCTGCAGCTTCTTGAGCGCGAAGTCGTCGGCCAACTCGTCGCGGCGCGCGGCGGCCACGGCCTGTTCGAGGTCGCCCTCGATCTCGGCGATTGCGGATTCACGGAGGGTCTTCTCATCCTGGATCTCCAACTCCAGGCGTCGCAGGTCGATTCGCGCATCGGCCCTCTGCTGGAGCTCATCGAAGAGTTCGTTGATCTTCACAACGGCGAGAACGGGCGCGGCGGGGGCGAGGGCCCGCTGTCCCAGGACGGCGCCGAGGCCAATGGCGATCGTCACGGTGGGAACGCTGACGAGTTGTGTCATCCTGTTCATCGTGTCTGGCTCCGGGACGAGGGCGATACTACGGCAAGCCCTCATGATATCGCCACACGGCTGCCGGAGGCGGCAGAAAGAGCCTCGGTGGGTGGCACGGTCGAGTCCGCCGCAGGCGGACCGGTGGCGGACGAGCTCGCCCGTGGAGCGACCTGATCCGGTTCAGAACGGCAGCTCGGCGCTGAAGGAGAAGACCTCCTCTTCGTCGCCGGGCTCGCTCTTGATCGGGAAGCCGAAATCCAGCGCGATGGGGATGGGGCCGAACTGCGGGATGTAGATCCGCACACCCATGCCGACCGTCACGCGGAACTCGTCGAAGGCGATATCGTCGGTCACGGTTCCGGCGTCGAGGAAGGCGACGGCCGTGAACGATTCGGCAAGCAACGGGATTTCGTACTGCGCGCCGAAGAACATCAGCCAGTCGCCGCCGACCGGATCCTCGGTCTGCTCGCCGAGCCGGTTGATGCCCTTGGGGCTGACCGTCCGGAACTCGAACCCGCGCATCGTTCTGCCGCCGAGATAGAACTGCTCGTACAGGGGAGCGTCGCCCCCGAAGATGTACCCGAGCCGCCCCGTAAGCTTGAGAATCTGCGGGCGGCCCAGGAAGTCCCGGTAGGTCGTCAGGAACACGGTGTAGTCGCCGGTGAGCTTCGTGAACGTGAAGTCGCCGCCGACCTGCTCGACGGCTCCCACGAAGCGGGTGCCGCGGCCAGGCCGGGTCAATGTCGTCACGGTGGAGCGGACGAACCGGAGACCGACGCTGACCAGCGTGTCCGGGCCCTCTGCCTCGAAGACGTCGACAGGCGCGAGCGGATTGATGTTGTCCAGCGTGACGAACTCCAACCTGCCGGTGACGGAGTAGTTCCAGAACTCACCCAGCTGGCGCCCGACGGTGATGGGGAACGACACCCGGTTCTCGTCGTACAGGCGGGTGCCGTTGCTCCGGAACTCGCGGGAGAAGAACTGGCCGCTGACGTTGAGAGAGAACTCCGAGTCGAAGATGTTCGGATCGGTCCAGCTCACGAGGTACTGGAAGATCTCGTTGCCGGGACGCAGCGTCATCGAGAAACGCTGTCCGCCGCCTCGGAATGCGCGGCCGGTGAGCAGCTCACTCGCCGACTCCGGGAAGTCGGTGATGTCGAAATTCCGCTGCACGATCGAGAACTCCCCGAAAAAGCCCGTGTCGGAGCCGGCGGCGATACCGAAGTTCACCGATCCCGTGTTGGCCTCCCTGACCTCCACGAGCACGTCGCGGTAGTCGGGGTTGGCGGGGTCCGGGTCGAGGATCGTGATGTTGACGTCACCGAAGAGGCGAGTCCGCCGAAGCCGGGCGATGGTCTTCTGGATCTCTCGCGAGTCGAACGGGCGACCAGGCTGGAGACCGCGGAAATGGCGCCGGATCACGTTGTCCTTCGTGAGAAAGTTGCCTGTGATCTCGATCGTGCCCACCCGCGTCCGCGTGCCCTCGCTGATCCGCAGAAACAGATCGACCTCGGCGGCATCGCTGGAGCGCAGCTCCGTCGAGGTGACGCGCACGTCCAGGTAGCCGAGCAGGCCGTAGCTGTCCCGGACCCTTTCCATTGATTGATCGATCAGTTGCCGGACGTAGGCGTCTCCCGGCTTGATCTTCAGCATTGACTCGATCTGACTGCGTGAGAAGACCCGCAGTGGATCGGGATCGGTGCGCACCGAGCGTAACGTGAACCGGTGACCTTCGACGACGAGGAACGTGAGCTTGACTTCCGACTCGTCCGGACTGAGGTCGATCGTGCGGCCGACGCGGACATCGATGTAACCGTGGGCGCGGTAGAACGAACCGATCGCGGACACGTCGTCCCGAAGCTGATCCTCGTCGAGTTCGCCACGCCGAAAGATCGGAAACGAGGTCCGCGATTTGATTTCCGCGTGAAGCTGGTCATCGGTGAATGCGTGGTTGCCCTGGAACTCGATCGCCCTGATCTTCACGCGCGGTCCCTCGATCACGCGAAAGAAGAGGATGCCGGACTCGTCCAGCTCCGACTCGTCGACCGTCACGGTGGTCAGGTAGTGCCCGCGCTCGCGATACTTCGCCTCGATCGCGCGCCTCGCGTTCTGGATGAGGAAATCGTCCCGCGGCACGCCGCGGGTGATGCGGGTGACGGCCAGGAGGTCCTGGTCGGAGATGAGCTTGTTCCCGACGACCTGGACTTCAGCGATGATCGGCGCCTCCACGAGCACGTATCTGAGCACGACCGTGCCATCGCCGGCGAGGGTCGCCTGGACCTCGACGTTCCGGAAGTCGCCCAGGCGGGTCAGGAGCCTGACGTCGCCGCTGGCGGTCGCCGGATCGTAGGGATCCCCGACGGTGGCCCGAAGCTGGTTGCGGACGAGCTGCTCTTCGACCCGATGCAGCCCGACGACGTCGATCCGGGAGATCGGTCGGTCGACCAGGTCCTCGACGTCATCGATCACCTGGCCGCCGGCCACGGTCCACGCTACGAGCACGTACGCGGTGGCCGCTTGGAGGATCGTTCGGCGATGACCGCGGGGACGCATCGGAGAGCGGGAAGGATAGCCGGGGTGCATCGGACCAACAAGAGTCGACGCGCACGTCGGCCGGGCGTCGCCCGGTGGGCTACCATACAGGCCATGTCGATGTCGCTCGACCAACTGGCCCGGCGCGTCGGGGCGAGGCTCGATGGAGACGGCACGGTCGAGGTCACCGGCTGCGCGTCCATCGAGTGCGCGGGCCCCGGTGACGTGACGTTCGTGAACAATGCCAAATACGCACGGTTTCTCGAGACGACCGGCGCTGCCGCCGTCATCATCGATGACAAGACCCCCTGCCCGTCGGGAAGGGCCCGCCTGATCAGTGACGACCCGTATTTCGCCTTTCGCAACGCGGCGGTCGCGCTGCACGGTTTCCGGAAGCACCCGGTGTCGCCCGACGACCTGGTGAGTCCGGACGCGACGGTGCATCCGGAGGCCAGGGTGGGCCCGGGTACGATCATTCGGCCCTACGCCGTTGTCGAGGCGGGCGCGACGGTTGGTCGGGACTGCGTGTTGTACCCGGGTGTCTACGTCGGGACGGGCGCGAGCCTGGGCGATGAGTGCGTTCTTTTTGCCAACGCGGTCGTGTACGACCACTGCCGGATTGGCGATCGCGTGATGCTGCATGCCAACACCGTCGTCGGCCAGGACGGCTTCGGCTACGCCACGCACGCCGGCAGGCACCACAAGATCCCGCAGACGGGCATCGTCGTGATCGAGGACGACGTCGAGGTCGGCGCGTGCTGCGCCATCGAGCGGGCCACGGTGGGCGAGACGCGGATCGGTCGCGGCACCAAGTTCGCCGATCTGATCACGATCGGTCACGGGACGCATGTCGGGGAGCACTGCCTGTTCGTGTCGCAGGTGGGCGTCTCCGGTTCGGTGGAGGTCGGTAATTACGTCGTGCTCGGTGGCCAGGTGGGGGTCGCCGGACACCTGAAGATCGGTGACGGCGTCCAGGCCGGGGGTCGGACCGGGATCACGGGCGACATCGCGCCGGGAAGGCGCATCTGGGGAATGCCCGCCGTCGACCTCGCCCGTGCTCGCCGCAACCTTCTGGTCGGGATGGACCTGTACGGCCTCGGCCGGCGAGTCAAGCAACTGGAGCGGGAGTTGCGGCGGCTCAAGGACGAGATCGGCGTCGCACGCTAGGAGTTCGACATGTCTTCGGTCGCTTCGAACACGCTGAGCCGTACGCCGTTTCACGAGTTCCACGTTGACAACGGGGCCAGGATGGTCGAGTTCGCGGGCTGGGAGATGCCCATGCTGTACCGCTCGATCATCGAGGAGCATTGCCAGGTGCGCACCAGCGGCGGGTTCTTCGACGTCTCGCACATGGGGCGCCTGCGGTTCACCGGACCGGACGCGTGTCGCTTCCTCGACCGCGTGTGCACCCGGCAGATTCACGGCATGGCCGACGACCAGTGCCGCTATTCGATCGTATGTAACGAGCACGGTGGTTGCCGGGACGACGTGCTCGTCTACCGGTTCGGGCCTGACGAGTACCTCATGGTCTGCAACGCCGCCAACCGGACCAAGCTCCTGGAGCACTTCGACGCGGTCCGCGGCGATCTCGACGCCGAGTGGCGCGACGAGACGGCCCGGACGGCGATGATCGCCGTCCAGGGACCGAAGGTCATGGATCTCATCGGTGACGTGGCACCGGACGTGGCGAGTCTCAAGCGGTTCCGCTTTGTTCGCAAGAGCATCATGGGCGCCGACGTGCTCATCTCGCGCACCGGCTACACCGGCGAGGACGGGGTGGAGGTGATCATGCCGGCGACGATGGCCGTGCAGTCGGTGTCGCTCCTGATGAGCACGATCGGCGGCGCGGATTCGCCCGTCAAGCCCGCGGGTCTCGGCGCCCGCGACACGTTGCGCATGGAGTCAGCGATGGCGCTGTACGGTCACGAGATCACCGAGCAGATCGATCCGCTGTCGGCCGGTCTCACTTTCGCGGTGAAACTGGACAAGGGAGACGACGGTCCGGAAGAGGGCGCTTTCATCGGCCAGGAGGCACTGAAAAAGATCGCCGAGACCGGCCCGGACCGATCCCTGGCAGGGCTCGTGCTGGAGGGTCGGCGAACGCCGCGCCAGGGGATGATCGTGAACGCGGACGGCGCCGAGATCGGCGTCGTGACCAGCGGGTGCCTGAGCCCGACACTCGGCAGGCCGATCGCCATGGCGTATCTCGATAGCGCCCGCAGGGAGCCCGGCAGCGCCGTCGAGGTCCTGCTCGGCGCGAAGAAGGTCACGGCGGAGGTTGTCGGGTTGCCGTTCTATAAGAGGTAGGGGAAGAAAAAAGACGGGGAGAAAATAGACCGGGACTAATTTTCGGCGGCGGTGCTACCCCGCGCAAACAACGACGGTCCACGCCGAAAAATAGTCCCGGTCTATTTTCTCCCGGTCTACCGTGCCACAGATCAGCGCAGCGTGTAGAGGCGCTGCCCGTCGGGGAACACCCGTTGCAGGTCAGCGTAGCGATCGGCGGCGTCGATGACGCGCGCCGCCGTGATCAGCGGATCGTTCCACCCACTGCGCTGCCAGATCCGCAGCATCGTCGGTGCCACCAGCATGTGCGTGAATCCTTCGTCGCGGAGGTCGCCCAGCCACGCCGCGGGATCGTCCGGGTTCGCACGCATCGCCATCGAGAGTGGTCCGCGATCCCACGTCGTCTGGTACGCAATGGCGGCTCGATAGTACAGCGGCGTCGCGTCGCCGATGAGCAGCACCATCGCGGCCGCGGGCAGCGCGGTGTTGATCGTGAGCGGGGGTGTCCGGCCGGACAACTCCCGCCGCTGCGCGGGTGTGAGCGCATCGCCGGAAATCGTGCTCGCCATGCCGATCATCGCAGCCGGGGCGCCGTCGGCCTCGCGCAGATAGAT
>JADFOJ010000062.1 GCA_022562915.1 Planctomycetota bacterium
CGGCAGACGCTTCAAAAAACGAGCTGAAGCCGTGGCAGAAGAAGATGTGGTGCATTCCGCCTCACGCGAATGCCGAGTTCGTGTGCGCGATGGAGAACGTCCTGGAGGCCTACGACCAGCCGTACGATCCGAAGCGACCGCTGGTGTGCATGGACGAGACGAACAAACAGCTGGTCAAGGAGACCCGACTCCCGATCGAAGCCGAACCCGCTCACCCGCAACGATTCGACTACGAGTACGAGCGAAACGGGACGGCCGACATCTTCATGTTCTGCGAGCCTCTTGAAGGCTGGCGTCATGTGAACGTCACCGATCGGCGAACGAAGGTGGACTTCGCGCTGGAGATCAGGGAACTGCTGGAGGTTCACTACCCCGACGCCGAGTGCGTGCGGCTCGTGATGGACAACCTCAACACGCATGCCGCCGCATCGCTGTATGAGGCCTTCGAGCCCTCCGAGTCTCGAAGGCTCGTTGAGCGTCTGGAGATCATCCACACGCCCAAGCACGGCAGTTGGCTCAACATCGCGGAGATCGAACTCAACGTGCTCGGTCGACAGTGTCTGAACCGCCGGATCCCGGACCAGCCCACGCTTCAGCGGGAGATTGCGGCGTGGGAGTCGTCTCGCAACGCCGACGAGACGCCCGTGGACTGGCAGTTCACCACCGACGATGCGAGAATCAAGCTGCGAAGCCTGTACTCGAAGACTCAACCCTGACGGTGCACTAGCAGCCCGTTGAAGAAGTGCTTCGATGGCGAGAGCGCGACCAGATTCGTCAGATCAAGGAGCCGGATCGAAGGCATATCCCGGAGATACGGCGAGATTCGGCGACGCCGAACTGGCGGATCCGGGCCGCTCGCAGCCCGAATGACTTCTTCAACGGGCTGCTAGACGTTAGATGTCATCCCCTCGGTCCGCTGCGACCGAGCAGCGCAGTACCCACTCGACATGGTACAGCCGGAACCATGCAACGACCGTCTCCGACGCGAGAATCTCCAGGGTGACGCCGGCCGAACTGGACAGGCGTTGCACCAGGACCAGGCATGCAATCACCTTCGAGTCGGCGATGCGGACCCCGGTCATGTCGATACGGATCCGGCGGACGTGTCTCTCCAGGCCGGCGCGAGCATCGCCCAGGACGGCATTGATCTCGTTGTCGCCGGTCAGATCGGGGCAGGCCATGACGACGCACATGCTCTCGGCCGGCTCCGAACCGGCGGTGACTGAAGATTTGCGTGCCGTGTAGCCCATGCTCGTGTCCTGTCTACTGGTGCATGCGAATCAGGCAGGACAAGGGCGCAGAGATTGCCGGAAGATTCCTGCGTGCGGCTCCCCCGGCGATCCGGCCGGCGTGATGGCTCGGGCTGCCGGTGGGCGTAGAATCGGGATGAACCATCCAGAGGCAAGGAGGCGGCCATGAAAGTTACCACGCTCGCTCTGCTCTCGGGTCTGGGTGCAGCACTGATTCCTAACCCACCGGCCGGGGGAGAATTCTGCTGCCTCGTGTGGGAACCTTCCCCACAAAAGTTCCCTGGTCTGAGTACGACCCGGTTGTACGCGCAATTCATCCCCCAGGCCGATCCGGGCGATCGCGTGCTGTCGGTGTCGGGCACTCCGGCCGAGCCGGCCGCCCGTGTGTACGGCGGGACGTTCTTTCAGCATCAGTCCGGCGGAGACACGGCGCCGGACCCGTTTTTCTGCATTGTCTTCCCGAGCGCCTGCTTCGACACGTTCGTCACCATCGGCAGAGAAGTTCAGCCGGACGCGACCGAGTTGTCGGCCGGCTGGCCCGGCTTCGCGGATTGCTTCCTGGCGGGGACCGACGTCTCGTGGTCAGTCGCGCCTGATGACCCCCAGGGACTGCCGGATGCGCAAGGGCGGGTGCTCCTTGGCCAGTTCAGTGTCCCGAAGGGGGGTGGCCTGGCCCTGCCCGGTTTCCATCTTCGCGTGCGGATGATCTCCGCCGGGCAGGAGATCGAGCATGAGCAAGGATTGTGTTTCAGTCTCGGCACGCCGTGTGTTGCCGCCGACATCGACCTCGACCTTGACGTCGACATCGAGGACTTCCTCTTCCTGCTCGGCGAATGGGGCGAGGGCGGCTCGTGCCTCGCCGACATCGACGCCGACGGGATCGTCGGCATCACTGATTTTCTTCTGCTCCTGGCCTCGTGGGGCCCCACACTGGGCTGACATCGCCCGCACTGCACGGGCACATGACATGCGGTGATCGGGATTATCGGCTGCCCGCATAGGTTCCCGGCCGACCGGAACCGCGCAGCCGGAGACGAGGGCTCTCCTGCGCTCGGTGCTTGACCACGGCCTCCCAACAGGGCGGGTCGTCAGGTCGATAGCGCTGCAGATGCATCCTGCACCGAATCGAGTCGACGTCTCTCCGACTGCCCGACCGCTTGCACCGGCCCCGGGCCGCGCGGCCGCACATCCGACCGCACCGGCGACGGCGACCGCGCCGGTACCGGGCGCCGACACGACCGCGACCGGCCAGGCACCCGGCGCGTTCACGCCGGCGCAGCTCCAAGCGATCTCACACGCTCGCCGCCAGGGCCGCAAGATCACTCGTGCCGCCGGCATCGCTGCCGTCAGCGGCTGGACGATGGCGTTCTTCGCGTTCATCACGATACTGACCGGTCTGTTCAGCATCGTGTCGCTGCTGCTTGGCGCCGGCCTCGCCGTCGTGGCGTACTTCGAGTTGCGGGGCTCCAAGGGACTTCGCAATTTCGACGACACGGCGCCGTTCCAACTCGGCTTCAACCAGATCGCCCTCGGCGTGTTGGTCACCCTGTATTGCAGTTGGGGCATCTGGCATGCGCTGACCGGTCCCAGCCCCTACGACTCCTACCTCGCGGGTGGCGGCGAGACGGCCAAGCTGGTCGAGTCGATCGATCAGATGAACCGCGCGTTCACCTCGGCGTTCTATGCGGTACTGATAGTCGTCAGCGTGATTGCCCAGGGGTGCACTGCGTTGTACTACTTTACGCGCCGGCGTCTCATCATCGCCTATCTCAAGAAGACGCCGGAGTGGGCCGTCGAGATGCTCCGCGTGGCCACGCACTGACGCAGGTCCTTGACTGCGGCGACGCCGCGTGCCATCGGATCAAAAAACCCCGGCAGGAAGCCGGGGTCCGTGGGGTCATTGAGTCATCCGTTCGCCGCAGCGACCAGGGTCAGTTGTCCGTCACCCCGGAGCCGGCCTCCGAGTCCTTCTCGCCCTCTTCGCGCTTGGCATTCTCCTCGACGGCGAGGCGGATCTTCTCCAGGGCCTTGTTCTGGATCTGCCGCACGCGTTCCTTGGTCACGCCGATGATCTGGCCGACCTGCTCGAGGGTCAGCGGGGCTGCGCCCTTCTCGCCGGCGAGGCCGAAGCGGTGGTAGATGACGGTGCGCTCGACACCCGTGAGTTCGGCTTCGTTGGTCTCGACGATCAGCTTGACCTCCGCGGCGGCGTCGAGCTCGCGATCGCGCCGCGTCACCTCCAGGTGATTGGATTTCTCCATCGCCGGATCGAAGTCCGTGGGGAACCGCTGGCGGTATTTGCTCAGCTTCATTCCCTGGCGGGAGAAGGCCTTGAGAATCGCCCGGCAGGCGTACGTCGAGAACTTGAAACCACGGCCGCAGTCGAACTTGTCCACGGAGCGCAGCAGCGCCATGTTGCCCTCGCTGACGAGGTCGGCGAAGTCGACCTCGCTCATCCGGGTCCGCTTGGCCATGGCCAGCACCAGGGCGAGGTTGGTCTCGGCGATCTGCTCGCGATACCGCGTCGCGACCCGGTACCACCTGAGCAGCTCGCGGGCGTCCTCCTCGGTGGGCTCGTTGGGACCGATCTCCATCTGGAGGTTGCGCACCCGGTGGCGTGCGTAGTTGTACTGGAGGAACAGCACCCGCTCCTGGGCAGCCGACAGCAGGACCGTGCCGCTGTTCTTGTGGCTGCGGCTCGGCTCAGGATCGTCCATGAGCGGTCGGTACCACGACACGTCCGGCCGCTCGATGACCTGGGCATCGTCGTAAATGCGAGTCTCGGCACCGGGCCGAGCGAACTCGTCGCTGGTGATGTAGTCCATCGGCTCACCGAGGATCTGGTGCAGGAGCCGCTCCTCCTCGCGCGTGAGGCCCGCTCGGTGCTGCTGGGGCCTGAGGCCCTGGCGCACCCGCACCCGCTGCCGCTGCCGGAGTCTACTGAAGGGCGAGTTGTGTCCGATCATCGGCTGAAGCATCACAGTCCCTTACCACCCGCCGTGCATGTCCCAATGGACGTCGGCACAGCGCCCTTGCGCCCGGCCCGCGACATCTGCCACAGAGCGGACATCCCATAAAAGCGTCACAGTTCTCATACTCAGATACTGTCAGAACGGTTCAATTGGTTGGAAATATTCTAAACTGACACCAATTTTTGCCTCGGGCAACCGGGGCCGGCCAAAAACATCAACCCACGGCACCGTGGTTTATTCGTCGTTGGGGCTGATTTTTGCACCCCGATTACCTGGACATTGGACAAGTTTGTCGATATATCGTCTAACGTGGCCGAAAATGGCCGCTTCTTACGCTATCTTCGTTAGACGCCTGATATCGCCAGAAGTTCCGGCGGCGTGCAATCTACTCCGGCGTACCTGAGGAGAGATCATACACCCAGCCTTCGACGGCCCGAACGTGGTCAAGAAGCTCTCCGGAGCCAAAGAAGAGCCCCAGCTCGCGTCGAGCCGACTCCGCACTGTCACTGCCATGGACCAGGTTGAAGCTGTTGGAGACCCCGAAGTCACCGCGGATCGTGCCCGGCAGAGCGTCGGCGCCGAAGGTCGCGCCCATCATCTTCCGGCTGATCTCGATCGCCCCGATGCCCCGGATGGCCAGTACCACAACGGGTGAGGAGGTCATAAACTTTATCAGACCATCATAGAATCCCTTGCCACGATGGGGCTCGTAGTGCCGCTCGGCCAGTGCCTGGTCGATCAGCATCATCTTCACCCCGACGATCTGGAACCCCTTGTCCTCGAAACGGCCGATGATCCGGCCGATGAGGGACCGCTGCACGGCATCCGGCTTCAGAATGATCAGCGTCGTTTCCATGAATCGATTCCGGGCGGAAGAGGATACACGAAGCTCGCGACGAGACCCGGCTCACGGAGGCACCGGCGCCGTTTTGAACGAAGTTTCTTCTCCGGAGGGCATGTCCGACCGATCCGGTATCCTTGAGCCCTGCGACCGGTCGCGGCGGCTGCTCACCCGTGACGCCCTGAGAGGCACGCGATGACGACCCGCCCGCCGAAGAAAAAGACCGGGAAGAAGACGAAGAACAAGACGACCGGCATCGGTGCCGGGACGGCCCCGGCGAAATCCTCATCGGCCGTCCGCACCGGCGTCAGCGCCGAGGCGATGGCGACGCAGCAGCGCGAGATCTCCGTCAGCGAGTTCTTCGCCAAGAACCGCCACCTGCTTGGGTTCGACAATCCGCGCAAGGCACTGCTGGTCACCGTCAAGGAAGCGGTGGACAACGCCCTGGACGCCTGCGAAGAGGGCGGGATCCTGCCGGACATCTACGTCGAGCTCCTGCTGCTCACCGAGACGCGCTTCAAGGTCACCGTCCGCGACAACGGGCCGGGGATCGTCCAGGCGCAGATCGAGAACATCTTCGGCAAGCTGCTGTACGGCTCGAAGTTCCACCGGATGAAGATGTCCCGCGGCCAGCAGGGGATCGGCATCTCCGCGGCCGGCATGTACGGGCTCATGACCACCGGCAAGCCGGTGCTGATCATCTCCAAGACCTCCCGGAAAAAGCCGGCACGCGAGATCGTCCTGAAGATGGACACGACCAAGAACAAACCCGAGGTCGTCAGCGACACCGAGCACGGCGAGGACGACACGCTTTTTCCCGACGGCCACGGAACGCACGTGGAAATCGAGCTGGAGGCGCGCCATCAGAAGGGTCGCCAGTCCGTCGACGAGTATCTCGAGCAGACCGCGATCGCCAACCCGCACGCGCAGATCATCTACGTCACTCCGGCCAACGAGACGATCACCTTCCCCCGGACCGTCAACGACCTCCCGGCGGAGCCGCGCGAGATCAAGCCCCACCCGAAGGGAATCGAGCTGGGCACGCTCCTGCAAATGCTGGAGCGCACGAAGTCGAACCAGCTCGGCGGGTTTCTCCAGAACGACTTCTGCCGCGTGGGCCTCGCCAAGGCCAGGGAGCTCACGGCAAAGGCCGGAATGACCAACCGCTCCTGGGTGAAGCAGCTCGGTCACGCGGAGGCCGAGGCGCTCTACAACGCGATCCAGGAGATCAAGATCACCGCACCGCCGACGGATTGCCTTGTCCCGATAGGTTCCGGCGCGCTGCTGGCGGGACTCCTGAAAGAGGTCCAGGCGGAGTTCTACACCGCGTCGAGTCGACCGCCGGCGGTGTACCGCGGCAACCCGTTCGTCATCGAGGTCGCCATCGCCTACGGCGGCAACCTGCCGTCCGAGGAGACGGCCCGGGTGCTGCGTTTCGCCAACCGCGTGCCGCTTCTCTACCAGCAATCGGCGTGCAGCGCGTTCAAGTCGATCGTCGACACCAACTGGCGCGGCTACGAGTTGAGCCAGCCGCGCGGGACCCTTCCCGTCGGTCCGCTCGTCGTCATGGTGCACATGGCCAGTGTCTGGGTGCCCTTCACGAGTGAGTCGAAGGAAGCCATCGCCGACTACGACGAGATCCGCAAGGAGATGAAGCTTGCCCTTCAGGAGTGCGGCCGCAAGCTCGGAACCTACCTTCGACGCCGCAAGCGCATGCAGCGGCAGTTGGACGTCCGCACCGTCCTGGAGCGGTACATCGGCGAGATCGCCACGAACTGCGAAGGGATCACCGGCACCTCGGCGAAGAAGATCTACGAGGCCCTGCTGACACAGGTGAAGCGCAAGACCGCCGAGGCAGACGCGATCCTCGACCGGGAGGGCAAGGTCATCGCCTCCCTGGACGAGACGGACGTCGTCATCGTCACGGAACGCCAGGCAGGTGGCGGCGGCGCGGCGTTCGACGAATCGCTCTTCGAGAGCACGACCACCACCACGACGAAGAACCGCGTCGTCAGGAAGAAGAGCAAGAAGAGGACGATCAGACGCAAGAGAGTCGCCTAGGAGAAGGCACAACGAGCATGGCGAAGAAGAAGACCACGACCACGAAGACGCCGGGCCGCTCCCCTCGCACCACGGCGGGGTCCGGGCGCGGGGTGAGCAAGACGCAGGACCGCCGGACCATCGGCAAGATCAAGGATCTCGGCGACGCGGTCGTGAGGGACAGCCTCGCGCTGAAGGAACCGGCGATCGGCATTCCCCTGCGCACGGCCGGCAACACGAAGTACAACACCAAGCGCCGCATCCTGGAAATGGGCTCCGCCAAGCAGAGTCGCGAGTTGTTCAACTTCGGGATGTCCCGCAAGTTCATGCAGACGGTCCTGCTCGCCAACGGCTGCAAGGAGCTCGTCGAGGCCGACAAGACACTGAGCCTGCGAGGCATGTACTACAAGACCCTGCACACCATCGCCGGCACGAAGGAGAAGACCTTCGACGGGCAGGACGAGTCCGACCCGATCATCGAGGACCTGGAGGTGTCCCTCGGCGCGCTTCGCGAAGAGCTGCACGTCTTCGCGAAGAAGGCGGGCACGATGGTCGGCAACATCACGGTCGTGGACACGGGCGACGAGATCGACTGCCGCAGAATGGGCTCCGGCGGCTACGCGATACCCTCGATCGTCGAGCCGGAGACGCTCCAGTTCAAGAAGTGCGATGCGAAGTTCGTCCTGCACGTCGAGAAGAACACGGTCTGGTCCCGCTTCAACGAGGACAAGTTCTGGAAGAAGCACAACTGCATTCTCACCGAGGGCGGCGGCCAGCCGCCGCGCGGCGTGCGCAGATTGCTCCGCCGCCTCAACGAGGAGCTGGGCCTCCCGGTGTACTGCCTGCTGGACTGTGACCCCTGGGGGCATTACATCTACAGCGTCATCAAGCAGGGCTCGATCAATCTCGCCTTCGAGAGCCCGCGGATGGCGGTCCCCGACGCGAAGTTCATCGGGCTGCGCGCGAGCGACTACGAGCGATGCGAGCTCTCCGACGACGTGAAGATCGCGTTGACCGACCGCGACATCACCCGCGCCAAGCAGATCGCCGCCTACCCGTGGTTCCGGGAGAAGAAGCACTGGCAGCGCGAGATCAAGGCGATGCTGCGCAACGGCTTCAAGATGGAAGTCGAGAGCCTGATCACCAAGGACATCTCGTACGTCACCGATACGTATACGCCCCAGCGTCTCAAGGACAAGGACTTCCTGGACTGACGAAAAGGAGGGTGGCACGGTCGAGGGAGTCCGCCGCAGGCGGACGACCTCGCCCGTGGAGCGACGTTCGACCGCGCACAGGGTTGACACGGACCACGCCCGCACACGGGCGAGCAAGCTCGACCGTGCCACCCTCCGCGCGCTCGGGTGGCACGGCCGAAACGGTGCTCACGCGTAGACTTCGGCGTACTCGCGGACGGCGCCCGGCGTCCACGGGGCGACAACCGGCTTGTCCGAGTGCTGCCGCCCGTGAAGGGCATCGAGAACGGGTCCCGGCGAGAGCGTCCCGATGACCAGCACGTCCGCGCGAGACTCATCGGCGGCGATCCTGGCGCCGGTCTCGCGCAGGGCCTGCCTGATGATCTCGGCGTGCTTGCCCTCGTCCACGATCGCGACCCGCACCCGCCCGGCAAGCTCCGGGCAATCCGCCAGCCCGGCCCGAACGTGGGTCAGCCCCGTGAATCGCTCGAAGAGCGCCTCGCTCATGGGCCGTGACGGCTGCTCGTTCCGGGTGCGCCTCAGTTCGGTCATGCCCTGGGCGAACCCCCACTCGGCACTTTCCTTTATCGCGATCTCGCCGTACCGGGCGATCACTTCACACATCGCCTGCTCGCGCCGGTGCAGCGGAGCGTACCGCTGCATCACCCAGCCGTTGTTGCGTACGAGGTTGCGAAGGATCACGTTCATGTCGCGCCGGTCGGGCACCTTGCCGTGGCGCACGCGGAACCGCCGGTCGTGCCTGACCCGGGCGCCGGCCAGCAGGAGCTTGGCGCACAGGTCGTATTCCTCGGCGTAGTAGTGAAAGTCGGCGTCGTACCCGCCCACGTCCAGGAACATCGCGGTCCTGATCGCCGCGCCGCAGCCGACAATCACTTCCGGCAATCCGCCGGCTTCGTGGGTGCCGTCCGGGAGAAATATCTCCGCACCGATCGCCGCCACGTCGTCGGCCGCTTCTTCGAGCACGCGCAGGTGACCCGCGTCCAGCGGGTACGAATCGTCATCGAGCATGACCAGCCACTCGCCGCGGGCCACGGCCGCACCGTGATTCCTCGCGGCGGCACCGCGGTTGGTGTCCAGGCGCACGCACCGCAGCGCCAGGCCGTTGTCAAGCTCATCGGGAAGCTCGACGGGCGGGTGCGAGGCATTGTCGACGACGATCACTTCGCCGCCGACCGCCTCGTGGTCGTCACAGGGCAGTGTGCCGAGAGCCGCCAGTGTTTGCCATAGCGCGAGCGGGCGGTTACGCGTTGGCAGCAGATAGCTGATCGAGCTGGTCATGTGACCTCGTCGTGATGATCGATGACGGCTCCGCGTCACAGGTCAACCGGGAACCGGTGATGCGGCGGATCCCGCGCCGCAGGTCGGCGGCGCCGATGACGCCGTTGCCGAGCTTCTGCGTCTGCGCTGCCGCGGCGATGCTGCCCAGCACGCCGGCCAGCAGCAGCGATCCCCCGCCGGCCAGCGTCAGCGTGGCCGCGGCCAGCAGCGCGTCACCGCAGCCCAATGGGTCGACCGCATGGGACAGCAGTGCCGGCACGTGCTCGGCCTGCAACCTGGTCGACCAGTCGTCGGGGGCTGCTGCGCCGCCCGCGCCGCTCTCGAACGCGATCAATCCCTGGTCGCCGAGGGTGACCAGTGCAGACCGGCACCCGGTCCTGTTGAGCATGTTGCACGCCACGGCGCTCAGCCCTTCGTCGTAGTTGTGCAGCGCGTCGCGCAGCTCGACCTCGCTGGGGCACAGCAGGTCCACGTCGCGCATGGCGAGCAGGTTCGAGCGCCGCCCGCTGACATCGCCGACGAGCACGCGCACATGCGTTCGAAGGCGCCGGCACAGTTCGGTCAGCGTCGCCGAGGTCAACATGCCCAATCCGTAATCGGCGACGATCGCCGCATCGCACGTCCGCGCCTGCTCCGCGGCGATCTCCAGCAGCCGTCGCCGGCGGGCGGCGTCGAGCGTGATGGGCGTGCAGAGGTCGAGCTTCATGACCTTGGCGGTGCCGACGAGGAACCGCTGCTTCTCCGCGAGCGGGCACTCCACGTCGATCCAGTGAACCGAGATCCCCTCGTCGGCGAGTCGCCGCCGCAGGGCCAGGGCGTCCTCGGTGCCCGGCAGCGCGGTGACCAGCACCGGGCGGGCCCCCATCGCCGCGAGATGCCGCGCGATGATCGCCGCCCCGCCGTCGAACCGGCGATACTCCAGCGGCCGCAGCGACATGATCGGTCCTTCGCCGGCGACGTCGGGCCGGTCGCACATCACGTAGGTGTCGATGATGGTCTCGCCTACGACGAGTACCCGCTGCTCATGGAAGCTGCCGACCGCGGCAGTCATCTCGCCCGGCCCAAGCTTCTCCCGGCCGATGAGCTGCCGGATGCGCGCCTGGAACGGGTTGGCCGACGTCTCCATCGCCTCGATGAGCGCGGTCGAGCTGAACACCACGTCACCGGAGGTGAAGACCACCCGCCCGCCGTAGCCTTCGACGACGTCTTTCTCGGCTTCGAAACGCGGATCGTGATTGAGTTCGTACTCCCGTCCCTTGACGTACACGTCGGGGCGGATCCGCCGGAGCAAGTCAGAGGCCGTGGCAGCCGGGTTGACCGCCACCCAGTCCACGCAATCGAGCGCCGCCAGGTTCTCCGCGCGCAGTTCCTGCGGGATCAGCGGCCGGCCCGTGTCCTTGTCCACCATGGAATCGCCGGTGATGGTCACCAGCAGGCGGTCGCCGAGCCGGGCCGCCTGCTGCAGGTGCCGCACGTGTCCCGGATGGACGATGTCGAAGCATCCGTGGCACAGCACGACCACCTCGCCGGCCCGCTGAGCGGTCCGGACCAACGACACGGCCTCCGGGCAGGCGACGATCTTTCGGTCGCTGTGCACGGTGTGTACATCGGCCACCGCACGGTCCGGGGGAGAGTTTCCCGGTCGCGGGTTTCGGGAGGCGCTACCGGCCGATTGCCGATACCGAACAGCAATGGGCACGTCTCTCCCGGCACTTCAACAGCCCGCGACGATGACCCTTGCGGACAGCCGCAAGGCGCTGCTGGCGATGCACGCCGAAGGACGCCGCGACCAGTTCCTGGACCTCGGCTTCCGTTACCTCGACGAGGTCCGGGACGACGCCGAGATCACACTCAACGTCCTCAAGGCGCTGGTGCATGCAGGGCTGGGCGGGCCCGCGCGCGAGCTTCTGGCCCACCGGCACGATCTGGCGGCGGCGGGATTGGATACCGGCGAGCTGGCCAGGTCACTGGAGCCAGTCCCGGACGGCCGGGTACCCTGGATAGAGACGGACGGCGTCTTCACGGCGAACCTGGAGGCTCTCCTTGCACATCGCCGGAACCTCTGCGATGCCGCCGCGGAGCTGCGCACTGCGCACATGGAGTACGAGCTGCATCGAAGCGGCGACGGACAGTTTCACCTGTCGCAGCGTGAGCCCGGCCGCCTGCGCCGCTGGGTCGGGTCGTTCCACGATCCCACCGGCGCAGCCGACCTGCGGATTCCCCTGGGTCCTTCCGGGCCGGCCACGGTCGTGATCGGCACCGGCGTCTCCCGTCTCGTGGACCGTGTGTACGCGGCGACCCGGCCCGACGAAGGCGCCGCCTCGGTGCCGATCTTCGTGATCGACGACGCGTTGGCCAGTGTTGCGGCATGGCTGCGAACACAGGACCGCACGAACATGCTCGGTGACCCGCGTCTGTGCCTTTTCGTCGGCCCCACCGCGTTACAGCAGTTCGAGCAGTTCCTTGCGCTCAACGAGGACATCGCTCCCGCGGAGGCGCTCTTCTCACCACCCTGGGCGGGCGATCAGGGCCGGGAGGCCGCCCAGGTCACCCGCCGGATCAAAGCACGCCGACAACAGGCGATGATCGAGCTCGCCGGCCGGCACCGGCGGCGGGCGGACCAGCGCAGCGTCGCCGACTGGATCGGGCGACTGAAACCCGGCGCCACAATCCTGGGTTTCACGACGCGGTCGACGACCATGCTCCAGTATTCGATGCGCGACATCGGCCACGCCTTCGAGGCGCTGGGGTACCGGTTCACGCTGGCCATCGAGAAGGAGAACCACCGTTATCACTCATCGCTGACCACGAGCCGGACCGTGTACGAGACCGATCCGGCACTCATCGTCCTCATCAACCACTTCCGCCACGAGAAGTCCGGAGCGCTGGGTGCGACGCCGGTACTCACCTGGAACCAGGATCCGACCGTGACGGTCCTCTCCAGGGAGACCGGTGAGTCAATCGGCCCGCTCGACTTCGTCTGCGGCTACTACCACGAACGGTGCACGACCGAGTTCGGCTACCCGGCCTCGCGTTTCTTCAGCACATCGGTGCCGGTGTCCACCCGGATCTTCCACGACGGCCCGGTTCCGAGCGACGACGCCGCGCGGTACGCGTGCGACCTCAT
Source organism: Planctomycetota bacterium (assembly GCA_022562915.1). Taxonomy (GTDB): domain Bacteria; phylum Planctomycetota; class Phycisphaerae; order Phycisphaerales; family SM1A02; genus JADFOJ01. The sequence continues at coordinate 12,723 of JADFOJ010000062.1, forward strand.
GTACGTCGGCCACCTGCACGCGGACGTCGAGCAGCACCTCGCTCACTGGCGATCGTCCACGGCGCCGGACCTTCATCCGCTTCTCGACGCCGTCCGTGACGAGATCACCGCGCTCCACGGGCGCGGCGAGCACATCGCGGTACCCCGGCCGATCGTCGAACGGCTTGCCGGCGCCCTGCACCTGGACCTTGACGAGGCGGCGATCGAAGATCTCTCCAACTATTTCTCGTACCGGCTCTACGACATCATCTATCGACGCGAGACGCTGGGATGGGCCGCCGAGTGGGCCGCCCGGACCGGGCGCGTCTTCAAGCTCTACGGCCGCGGCTGGGCGAACGACCCGGTGCTCGGCCGGTACGCCGCCGGCCCCATCGAGCACGGGGAGCCGCTGCGGCGAGCGTACCGCTGCGCGACGCTCGCTCTCCAGACGATCCCCGGCGGATTCAAGCACCAGCGCGCGTACGAGGCGCTGGCCAGCGGCTGCACCGTGCTGGGTCGGCACGTTCCGCCGGACTTCGTCGGCATGGGCTCGGCGCACGACTTCCCGACACTCGATCGCGTCGTGTTCCGGGATGCCCGGGAGCTGGCGGATCTTGCGGAGCGGTTCCTCAGCGACGAAGCCCTCCGTCGCGAGGTTCACGGTGAGTTCGTCGATGTGGTCTATCGCAAGTTCACGTACAAGGGTGTCGTGGGTGATCTCATTGGCAAGATCCGCGGCGCGCCGAACACGCACTCTTCGGAAGAGAGATGTCAATGACGCCGCAGACCAGCTCGATACCGGCCGCCGACCTCAGTGCCAGGCGCCTGCCGTCGTACAGCCACCTGCACGAGTTGATGCGCCGGTTCCAGGTGAAGGACCTCGTCAACGTCGACGCCGAGTCCTTCATGCGCACATTGGATGAGTTCGAGCAGCTCGACGATCACGAGATGGAGGGCTTCGCCGGGCGGGACAAGCAGCATCCCATCTACGTGAAGTTCCACTGGGGGCACCGGCACGACTTCGGTGAGTTCTCCAAGCCCGGCAGGATGGGCAACCATCACATCATGGTGATGGCGACCTTCATCGACGAGCTCAAGGCGATCGGGCAGTCGCTGGCGGGCAAGCGGGTCCTCGACATCGGCTGCTGGACCGGCGGCACGAGCCTGCTGCTGGCGGCGATGGGCGCCGAGGTCGTGGCCGTCGAAGAAGTGAAGAAGTACGCCGAGTGCACCCGGTACCTGGCGCATGCCTTCGACATGAGGTCGATCGAGGTCCGGCACATGTCGCTCTACGAGTGCATCACCGACGAGTTCCAGGACGCCTTCGACCTCGTACTCTTCCCCGGCGTCCTGCACCACCTCAGCGATCCCAAGCTCGCCCTGCGCATCACGTTCAACTGCCTCACCGACGGCGGGTCGTGCCTGATCGAGACGTTGTCATTCGATCACGACGCCGAGATCGTCGCCCGAAGGGCGCTGGAACTCGCCCCCGATCCCGCGCGCGAGCCCTGGGGCTGGAACTGGCTTCTCTTCACGCCGGGTACTCTGATGAAGACGATGGAGGGCGTGGGATACACGATCTCCCACCCGTGCACCGTGATGGACGGCCGCACGTTCGTCGTGGGGCGAAGGGATCGGCATACGGACCTGTGGCGGGCGGGCCTGTCAGTCCGCACCATCCGCTGACCGACGGTCTTGCCACAGGAGGGACCATCGATGGCGCAACCGATCGTCTTCGTCCGGGGCACCGGCCGCTGCGGCAGCAAGACGCTGGCGAACCTGCTCGGCGAGCACCCCGCCCTGGCGAGGATACCCAACCAGTGCCTGCCGGAGGAGCTCATCGACTGGTGCGAGCACCACCTGCGCGCCCGGACCGCCGGCGTGACCGATGAGGCGGTTGCCGCCGCGTGTGGCGCCTTCCTGGAGGCGTATGGCCGATGCGTGGCGACGCGGCCCGGCATGCTCCTTCACAAGAGCACCGCCAACGTGCACCGGCTGGCGGCGGTGTTGGAGTACTGGCCGGAGGCGAAGATCGTCTACATCGTCCGCCACCCGCTCGGCGTCGTTCCCGCGCTGGTCGCGTGCGACCTGTTCCAGTTCAAGGGCATGTACGGGTACGACGCCACGGTGACCAGCTCGCTGCTGCGGTGGTACAACGACGTGCGGGCGTATATCCGTTCGGCCGCCTTCGGTCATCCCCGGCTCCTGCAGGTTCACTTCGAGGACATGATCGGCGAGCCCGACCGTTTCTTCGAGCGCGTGTACCGCTTCATCGGTATCGACGACACGGTCCGCCACACACTGAGCGGCCGCGAGACGTACGACGACGAGTTCGTCCTCAGTCGCCGCGAGCGCGAATGGATCATCGACTCGACGGGGGAGTTGGTGAGCCGGATCGGCTACGACCCCACCGCGTGGTCGCGCGAGGTCCCCGCCGAACTCGCGGACCGGGTGGGCGCATACCCGGCCCGTCGCCTGGCGGCGCCGCCGCCGGCCCTGGACGGGGTCGAGCTCGTCCGGCTCGCGCTGACCGAGGCGAGGGCCCTGGGGTACGAGAGGGTCGGGCTGTTCGGCGCCGGGTACCTGAGCCACCTGATCTGCCCGTACCTCGTAGACATGCCCGCCGAAATCGTTGCGCTGTTCGACGAACACCCCATGCTGGTCGGCGGGCAACTGGCGGGAATCCCGATCCACCGGCCGGAGCAGGCCCGCGAACTCGGCGTGCAGGTGGTCATCCCGATCACGATGGTTCACCAGGCGAAGCTCCTGGAACGATGGAACCTGCTCACCGGCGGCGAGATCCCGATCCGCCCGTTGTGGGAGACACGGTGCGCCGCGACCCCCACTTTGTGAGCCGAGGTCCGGTAAATCGCCGATACCGGGACTCTCCGCGTTGAAGCTTGACTGCTCACCCTGAACGGGAGACCCGGGCATGCCCACCCTCGTCGGCTCATTGCGTCCGCGACGATCGAATCCCTCGCCAACTTCCGCCGGGGCGTTCCGGCATCGGCGCGCATGACGCGTGAACTGTCCGTCATCGTTCCGACGTGGGAACGCTCCGCCAAGCTGCAGACGCTGCTGTCGGGGATCGCGGGCACCGCGGGCGATCACGATGCGTTCGAGGTCATCGTCGTCGTGGACGGCCGCGACGCCGCGCCACTGGACGCTGCTTCGGTCCTCCCGGACGACATCCGCTTCGTCGGGCTGACGAAGGATCACGCCGGTCCCGCCGCAGCGCGCAACTTCGCCATCGAGCACGCACAAGGCGATTGGCTGCTCTTTTTTGACGATGACGCCCTGGTCGACGAGCAGACGATTCCGGGCCATCTCGAGAGGATCCGTCAGAGCCCAGGCTCGACAGAGGCACTGCTGGGTCGCGTCGACTGGCCGGATGAGCTGATCGACTCTCCATGGCGGGTGCTGCTGGCGGAGTCGTCCATGGTCTTTTTCTGGGAACACATGACCAGCGGCCGGACCTACGGCTTCCGTCATTTCTGGACGACCAACCTCAGCGTTCGTCGCGATCACGTTCGGCAGGTCGGCGGGTTCAACGAGCGGTTCCCCTCGCCGATCCACGAGGACATCGAGCTCGGCTGGCGGCTCAACCGGCAGTTCGGTCTGGAGGTTCGAGTCGACACGTCCATCCGCTGCCTGCACGATCACGCGCTCACCCCTCGCGATTACTTCCTGAGGGAACACCAGTCAGGGGCATCGGCGGGCGCCGCCCGCACCATCAACCCGGCGTTCCACGCCGAGGTCTGGAACTGGGTGGATGATCCCCAGGGCATGCTCCAGACACTGAGCGTGCTGTTCTCGAGCTCCGGACGGGAGGTCATGAGCCTGCTGGAATCCTGGGCGGAGCCTTCCGCCCGTCGCCCGTCAGCCGATGAGCGCCAAGCCGCGTACCTCGCCCACCTTCCGTTGAAGCGCATGTTCTTCCTGCAAGGGTACCTTGACCAGCCCTTCGACCAGCTCTGGTGCCATGTTTCGGGGCGCTGAGTAACGGAGTTGACTTGAGATGGGCGATCGATCGCACTCACTGAAGATTCTCAAGGGCCGTGACTTCGCCGACCGGCTGCGCGAAGTGTGCGCCCCGCCCCTGCCGGCCCGGCCGCTTGCCGACCCGAAGTATCAGCGGATCCTGATCCCGGGCCTGTGCGGCGGCGAGGTACAGTTTGCGCTGTTGGGGTTCATCGGCCAGGCCCTGCGCATCCGGGGCGCCAAGGTCACGGCCCTGATGTGCGATGAGTTGCTACCCGCCTGCACGCTGCGCAAGGTCGATCACCACGAGAGCGCCTGCACCCGCTGGTGCCATAAGAACTCCGGCCCCTTCGCCCGCGCTATGAAGTTGCCCCACCGCTGGTACGGCGAGTTCCTCACGGCCACCGAGAGGCACGCGGCGGCGACACTCGCCGGGCAGGTACCGATCGGCGAGATCCGGAGCTTCTCATACAGGCACATCGAACTCGGCGAACTCATCCAGCGGTCCCTGGAAAGCTTCTACAAGGTGGGGTCGATCGACCTCGACTCGCCCGGTGTCCGGGCCAAGGCCCGGGAGTTTCTTCTCGCCGCCGTGTACCTGACGGACATCGGGTACCGGGTGCTCGACGAGCTGGCAATCGACAAGGTCCTGCTGGAGGACGGCACGAAGACCGACTGGGGGGTTATCCGGGCCGTCGCACGCCGCATGGGCATTCCCGTCGACCGGTTGCTGATCTCGCCCCGCGGCCGGCGGGTGATGATCGAGTGGGACCGGCCGCCGAACCCGCGCGAGTCGATGCCGGCGTGGTCGATCTGGAAGGACACGCCGCTGACGCCGCAGCAGGAGGCCGAGCTGGACGACTACCTGGCCCGCCGGGAGCGGGTGCCGGTGGAGGGAACAACCTTCTGTGCAGGGACCCGCCGGTTCGAGCCGGCTGAAGCCCGCCGGTTGCTTGGGTTGCCCGTGACACTGCCGGCGGGCGCCAAGGTCATGGCGATGTTCCCGAACGTCGGCTACGACGCAGGCTTCGGGGCGCACCGGCCCGCCTTCGACAACGCCGCAGACTGGGTCCTGCAGACCGTTGAGTTCTTCCGGCACAGTCCGGCGCACCATCTTGTGGTCAAGGTCCACCCCGGAGAGGCGTTCTACGCGGCCCGGGACTCCGCAACCGACCTGCTGTCGCGCCCGCCGGCGGCCAACATCCATGTGGTGCCGCCCGATTCGCCACTGACCGCGCACAGCGTGATCGATCTCGCGGACGTCGCGCTCGTCTATACCTCGACGATCGCCGCCGAAGCGGCGGCGTTGGGAACGCCGGTGATCCTGGTTGGTGGCGGCTTACACACCGGTCGGGGTTTCACCATGGACGTCACGACGCCCACCGAGTACTTCGACACGCTCCAGCGGTGCCTGACGAGTCACGGTGAGCCCAGCTTCCCCCGCGAGACGGCGCGGCGGTACGCCCACGCGTTCTTCATCCGGGCGGCCCTTCCAATGCGGTGGTTCGACGTGAGCAACCTTAACGTCAGCGAGATCACCCTCGACACCATCAATGACCTTGCCCCCGGGCGGGATCCGGCGATGGACGGGATCTGCCGCAGCGTCCTGCTGGACGAACTGCCCGGACTCAGCCCGGTATGCTCGCCCGTGCCGACGGTCCGGCCGTTACGGGAGCAGCCCGAGCGCCGTCAGAAGCTTGTACCCGCCCAACCCCGAGACAGTGAGCACGACCACGGCCCCCAGGACATTCGCAACGACCCCGTTGGTGTACCTCCCCAGTAGGTCAGACCGGTTCATGACGATCAGCAGGAACACCGCGACGACCGGCAGCAGGATCCCGTTTGCCGCCTGGGCGAAGAGGATCGCGGCGACCGGACTGTGTCCGAGCGTTGCCAGCGCGACCCCGATCACGAGGATCACGGCCCAGACCGCCCGGAACCGTGGATCCTTCAAGCCCCGGTCCCACCCCAACGCGCCGGCCGTCGCATAAGCCGCGGCCAGCGGCGCGGTGATCGCGCTGGTCAGCCCCGCGGCGAGAAGCCCTGCCGCGAAGAAGTACTTTGCGGCGCGCCCCAGCAACGGCTCCAGTTGCTCGGCCATCATCGCGACGCTGTCGATGCTGCTGCCCTGCACAAAGAAGGTCGCAGCGGTCACGACGATCGCCAGCGTGACCAGGCCGCCAAGACCGATCGCGACGAACGTGTCCACGCGGGCATCGGCGAGCGTTTCGTCGGTCGCAACGCGGCCCGACCATTTTTCCCGGACCGCGCTGGCGTGAAGAAACAGGTTGTAGGGAACCACGGTCGTACCGATCAGGGCAAGGATCGTCACGAGCGACCCCGGCGGGATACTCGGCACGAACATGCCTGCGAACACGGCGCCCAGGTCGGGACGGACGATGATCGCCGTCGTCAGGAACACGATGCTCATGAGTCCGACCAGTACCATCAATGCGCGCTCGATCCACTTGTAAGCACCGAGGCCAAGCAGCGCACACGCGGCCGCCCCCACGACCAGGGCCCAGACCCTGTAAGACACGTTGGTCAGCGTCTGAAGGCCAATGGCGGCACCCGTGACATTCCCCGCCTGGAAGGCAGCGTTGCCGAAGCCGATGGCGGCCAGGACCAGGACGATGCACGTTCCCCGAACGAGCCGGTTGGTGAACGTCGTTCGCAACGCCTCGCCGAGCCCCTGCCCGCCAACCAGTCCCAGCCGGGCGGACATCTCCTGCAGGACGATGGTCGCGATGATCGAGAAGACAACCGCCCAGAGTAGCGCGTGACCGAACCTGGCGCCGGCGAGGCTGGCAGTCGTGATGGTGCCCGGTCCGATGAAGGCTGCCGTCACGATGAGCCCCGGCCCCATGCCCCGGAACCTGCGAAGAACGTTCACGGATCGAATGCGCGGGGCCTCCTCGAAAGGATTGCTCGGCCTCACGCTATCATGTTCTCTGGGGTGGCGCGTGCCACAAGAGGCTTCGGGATTCACTGCGAAGGAGACCTCCAATGGGAATGAAGGCGATGCTGACGGTGTGGGCCGTTGCAACTGCTGCTGCCGCAGTCCAGGGTCAGGACATCGAAACACGCCGCGGCCCCGACGCCGTCGACGTGGTGAGCACCCGTGCGATCCGCGAGGCCACGACCGATCCTTCTTACCTGACGCCGTGGGTCGACTACGTGCCGCAGTCCGAGACGGTCCCGTCGCCGCGGGACGTCCTGGGCTACGCCGTCGGCACGCCCGGGCACTTGACGCCGCCCGACACCATCAACGACTACTTCCGCCGGCTCGCGCAGGCATCTGACCGGGTCATGGTCTTCTCGATGGGCCGTTCGCACGGCGGTCGGGAGATGATCATCGCCGCGATCGCCGACGCGCCCGTGCTGGCGCGACTGGACGAGATCAAGGCGGCCAACCGCGCGCTCGCCGACCCGCGACGCACCGACCGCGAGGCGGCGCTGCGTCTTGCCGGATCGATTCCCGCGACGTACTGGCTGACCGCGGGACTGCACTCGCCGGAGACCGGCCCGCCGGAGATGGTGATGGAGCTCGCCTATCGCCTCGCCGTCAGCGAGCAGGAGCACATCCGGGAGATCCGCGCCAACGTCCTGACCCTCATCTCGCCGGTCCTGGAAATGGACGGGCGCGCCCGCATGGTCGACTGGTACGAGCGGTTCCTGACCAACGTGACCGACCTGGAAGAGAGCCCGCCGTCGATGGCTCCCTACTGGGGCGATTACACCGCCCACGACAACAACCGCGACGGCCTGCAGCTCAGCCAGCCGCTGACGCGCAACTACACCGACACCTACCACGAGTTCCTGCCGACCGTCTCGCTGGACCTGCACGAGTCGGTGCCGCTGCTGTACGCGTCGATGGGCACCGGCCCCTACAACGACACGATCGACCCGATCACGATCACCGAATGGCAGTGGCTGAGCTCCTCGGACGTCAGCCAGGCGACGCGGCTGGGGCTCCGCGGCGTGTGGACGTGGGGCTTTTACACGGGCTGGTACCCGGGGTACCTGCTGTGGGTGACCAACAACCACAACGCGGTCGGCCGCTTCTACGAGACCTTCGGCAACAGCAACCCCGGCACGTTCACCCGCGACCTGAAGCACGCCACCTACGCCGAGAAGCGGCTCAACTCGCGGCAGTGGTACCGGCCGTGGCCGCCGGAGAAGGAGCTCACCTGGAGCCTTCGAAATAACACGAACTACATGCAGACCGGCGTACTGGCCGCGCTGCAACTGGCCGCCCGCAACAGCGACACGTTGCTCATCAACTTCTGGCAGAAGGGCTACAACTCGCTGAACAAGGGCAGGACCGAGGCCCCCTACGCCTTCGTCGTGCCGCGCGATCAGCGCGACCGGGGCAATCTCGCGCACCTGTTGTGGCTGCTGAAGCAGCACCGCCTGGAGGTTCACCAGGCCTCGTACACGGCGGCGCTGAGCGACGATGTGACCGTTCACGAGGGCGACTACGTCGTGCGGATGGACCAGCCCTACCGCAACTTCGCCAAGACGCTCCTTTTGAAGCAGGATTTTCCCAAGACCGCCGAGCTGTCACCGTACGACGACATCGCGTGGAGCCTCGACTACATGCTCGGCGTCGAGATCAAGCCGGTGAACGAGAAGGGAATCCTCGACGTCGCCATGACACCGGCGCGGACCGACCCGGACCTTGCGGGCACGGTCGAGGGCGACGGGCCCTGGCTCATTGACCATCGCGCCCAGACCTCGCTGGCCGGTCTGCGGTGGGCGCTGGGCAGCGACGCACGGGTGCGCGCACTCGCCGCCGAGTGGGACAATCACCCCGCCGGGTCACTGCTCGTGGACGGCATCTCGCGGGAGACCGCCGGGGAGCTTGCCGCGGCGTACTCAATCGACTTCGCCGCGCTGAACGGCACACCGGACGTTCACATGATCGACGTGGACCTGCCCAGGGTCGCGATCTATCACACCTGGCGCTACACGCAGGACTCCGGCTGGGCCCGCTACGCGTTTGAGCAGCTTGGGGTGCCCTACACGCTCCTTAATAAGGATGACCTGCGAGAAAACGGCCTCACGGACCGCTTCGACGTGATCATCGTGCCCGACCAGGGCCGGCTCCGCTTCAAGGACATCGTCCACGGCATCGACCCCAAGTGGGGCCCGATGCCGTACACCACCACGCCCGAGTTCCCGTCCCACGGCGTGATCGACTCGTCGCCGGACATCACCGGCGGCATGGGCTTCGGTGGCCTGGCGAACCTGCAGGAGTTCGTCGAGGACGGCGGCCTGCTCATCACACTCGGCAGCGCCGGCCGGCTGGTCGCCGACGGCGGCATCACCCGCGAGGTCACGAGCCGCCCGCCCGGCGGCACGCCCGGCTCGCACGTCACGACGAAGGTCCTGCGACCGGAGCACCCGGTCACGTGGGGCTTCGACGAGACGAGCTGGGTCTTCCACGGCAACGAGCCGGGCTTCACCGTCAACGAGCACTGGCAGGGCATGGTCGTGATGCAGTACGGCACACAGACGATGGCCGAAGCCGAACGCGCCGCGGACCGCAAGGCGGCCATCCCGACGAACGGTGAAACGGACTGCGATGACGACGACGACGACAACTCCGGGAAATCGGACAAGCCGCCGCTGTGTCTCTCAGGCCTGGTCAAGGATCCGGACACGCTCCAGCGCAAGCCCGCGATTCTCGACGTCCCGGTCGGCAGGGGCCATGTGCTGATCTACTCCTGGAACCCGCTGCACCGCTACCAGAACCTGCACGACTTCCCGTTCCTGACCAACGCGCTGCTGTTCTACAACGACTTCCCCCCGACGCCGACCGAGCAGGAGATGCGCCGCCGCGAGGCTATCCCGACCGCGGAATAACGCTGCCGGGCATTGAGCAGGCCTATGCCGCGATTCGAGCGGCCCACGGCTCGATGGTGCGTTCCAACTCGCCGATGGAGTCCGCGCGCCGGCCGTGGCCGAACGTCAACGATCACGACACCGTCGCAGCATGCAGGCACGAATCCGCCGCCTTGAGATCACCGCGGTTTCGCAGCACGCGTCGGCAACCCCGCACGGCACCGGAGACAACAGCCTGAAGCTCCTCGGCGATGCGGATACCATCAGGCCTGTAGCGCCCGTAGCTCAGCCGGATAGAGCACCGGTTTCCTAAACCGGGGGTCGCAGGTTCGAGTCCTGCCGGGCGCG
>JADFOJ010000125.1 GCA_022562915.1 Planctomycetota bacterium
CATAGAGAATCTGCAGGGCCGACAAAACGGTACCCTCTATCCGAGCCGCAACGTCCTCGCTGGTCCCTCCGGATAGTTTACCGACAATCTCCGCCACCGTGGCCCGCCCGTCAATATGGGATAGCATAACCGCCACCAGATCGCTGCAGGGAGTCCCCTGGGGCCTATTGGGAGTGGTGAGCACGTAACCCCACTGGAACTCGCCATCCCCCAACACCGGCTTGCGCTCCAATTTCGCGCCCGCCAGCAGACTCGGCGCGGCGTCCAGCAGCAGGCTCCGGGTCCGGCGGGCCAGGACGTCGTCGACGGTGCGCGCCATCTCCATGCGCGCGGCCCAGACGACCTCGGCGCCGCGAATCGGAAGGGCCTCGTGGAGGCGCTCGCCCAGCGAAGGATCCGCGCGCGAGAGGTCCTCGATCGCCGGTGCATCCGATCCGTAGACCGCCAGCTCGCCGAACGACCCGGCATCGAGGTGAGCCCCGTGAATCGGGAGGTCCTTCGTCACGCACGGGCGGTCGTCCAGGCGCGCGACGGTCGCGGCGTGGTCCACGCACTCCTCGGCCATGTGCCGGTACGTCGTCCACTTGCCGCCGCAGATGGTCACGAGCCCCGACGAGCTCACGTGAATCACGTGCTCGCGTGACAGCGACGCCGTGGTGGATCCGTCGCCGCCGCGGACCAGCGGCCGGATGCCGGCGAAGACGCTGAGGATGTCCGAGCGCGCCGGCCGTGCGGCCAGGTAATCCCCGGCGGTCTCCAGGATGAAGTCGATCTCTTCGGGCCGCGGTACGGGCTCCAGCTCCAGCGAAGACCGCTCGATGGGCGTGTCGGTCGTTCCGATCAGCGCCCGGTCGTGCCACGGGATGGCGAACATGACGCGGCCGTCGGTGGTGTGGGGCACCATGATCGCACTGTCGCCCGGCAGGAACGACCGGCCGAGCACGATGTGGACGCCCTGGCTCGGCGCGATCATGGCAGGCGCCTGGGGATCATCGATCCTGAGCATGGCGTCGGTGAACGGGCCGGTGGCGTTGATCACGACACTCGCCGGGACCTCCAGGACGTCGCCGGTTTCGCCGTCCCGTGCGACCACGCCGTTGGTGAAGCCGTCATGGTCCTTGAGCAGGCCACTCACGGTCATGTAATTGACGAGCGTCGCCCCCTCGCGCGCCGCCGTGGTCACGAGATTAATGAGTAACCTCGCGTCATCGAACTGCCCGTCGAAATACTGCACCCCGCCGCGGAGCCCGTCGGTCCTGATGGTCGGCAGCAGCTCGATGGTCTGCTCCTTGCTCAGTACCCGCGACTGGCCGAATCCGTAGCGCCCGGCCAGCATGTCGTACACCTTGAGGCCGATGCCGTAGAACGGCGCCTCCCACCAGTCGTAGTTGGGCACGATGAAGCGCAGATCGTGGACGAGGTGCGGCGCGTTGCGCCGCAGGATCCCGCGCTCCTTCAGGGCTTCCATCACCAGCGCAATGTTGCCTTGCTGGAGGTATCGCACGCCGCCGTGCACGAGCTTGGTGCTGCGGCTCGAGGTCCCCTTGCCGAAGTCGCTCTGTTCCAGCAGGACGACGTCATGACCGCGCGATGCGGCATCCACCGCGACGCCGACGCCCGTCGCGCCGCCACCGATCACGACCATGTCCCACGGTTCGGTGCGGCCGGAAAGACGGCTGACCATCTCGGCACGGTTCATGATGCAGGCGCCGCCTCCCAGCCACGCGACCGCGAGACCGCCTCGGTCCATCGCGACCGCAGTGCCGCAACCCGGTCGCCGGACATCCGCGGCTCGAACCGCTTGTCGACCTGCCAGTGGCGGGCAAGCTCGTCGGGCCCGCTCCAGCAGCCCACGGCCAGCCCGGCGAGGTACGCCGCGCCCAGGGCAGTGGTCTCGGTGACGCGGGGGCGGACGATCGGCACCTGGAGCAGGTCCGCCTGGAATTGCAAGAGCGTGTTGTTGGCGGCCGCGCCGCCGTCGACGCGGAGTTCAGTTCGGTCGAGGTGGGTATCCGCCTGCATCGCGTCAAAGAGATCGGCGACCTGGTACGCAATGCTCTCCAGTGCGGCCCGCGCCAGGTGCGCCGCGGTCGTACCGCGCGTCAGGCCGCAGATCGTGCCGCGGGCGTACTGGTCCCAATGCGGCGCCCCCAGTCCCGCGAACGCGGGCACGAAGTACACGCCGCCGTTGTCCGGGACGCTCAGCGCGAGCGCTTCGACCTCCGCCGCCGACCGGATGAGGCCCAGCCCGTCGCGCAGCCACTGCACGACCGCGCCGCCGATGAAGACACTGCCCTCCAGCGCATAATGTTGAGTGTCGCCGATCCGCCACGCGATCGTGCTCAGGAGCCGGTGAGTCGACGTGACGACCCTGTCGCCGGTGTTCATGAGCAGGAAGCATCCGGTCCCGTAGGTGTTCTTGGCCGATCCCCTCTCGAAGCACGCCTGGCCGGCGAGGGCCGCCTGCTGGTCGCCGACGATGCCCGCGATCGGGACCGGCCCGCCAGGCAGGGACACCGAGACTTCGCCGTAGACCTCGCTGGACGATCGTACCTCCGGCAGCACGGAGCGCGGCACGGTGAACAGCGCCAGAAGATCGTCGTCCCACCGCCCGGCGTGTATGTCGTACAGCATCGTGCGGGACGCGTTGGAGACGTCCGTCACGTGCAGCCGGCCCTCGGTGAGCTTGTACACGAGCCAGGAGTCGATGGTGCCGAAGGCGAGCGTGCCTGCCTCCGCCCCGGCCCGGGCGCCGGGAACCTGATCGAGAATCCACGCGATCTTCGTGGCCGAGAAATACGCGTCCGGGATGAGCCCGGTCTTGGCGCGCACCATCTCGGCGCAGCCGTCGGCGTTGAGCCGGTCGATCATCGGCGCTGTGCGCCGATCCTGCCACACGATCGCGCGATGGACGGGCTCGCCGGTCCGGCGGTCCCAGAGCACGGTGGTCTCGCGCTGGTTGGTGATCCCGATGGCGGCGAGTTCGCCGGGACCGATGCCTGCTGCCCGCAGCGCTTCGCCGGCCACGCCGATCTGCGACGACCATATTTCCAGAGGGTCGTGCTCCACCCAGCCGGCCCTGGGGAAATATTGCTCGAACTCCCGCTGTGCCACCGTGACGATGGCGCCCTCGGTATCAAAAAGAATCGCCCGCGAACTGGTCGTTCCCTGGTCGAGGGCGAGGATGAATTGCGTGGAGTTTCCCATCAGTGTCGCCGACAGGTCATCGTACAGAGATGGTCCGGCGCCGGCAGGGGCGGCTCGCGGCGATTACCGGACACCGCGCGCGACGAGGATGTGCCGCGTACAGTAGGCAAAGGAGCCCGGATGATCGTCGGCGGCCGAATCCAATCCACCATTCGAAACACCCGGCGTTTCGCCGAGATCCTCACCGTCCTCATGCGGCACGGGTTCGGCGGCTTCGTCGGGGAGACGGGTCTCGACCGCCTCCTGGAGAAGGGCCGAAGCCTTATCGGCCGGGCGACCGATGGCGAGGTCGAGCGGCTGTCGCTGAACGTGCGATTGCGAATGGTCCTGGAGGCACTCGGCCCGACCTTCGTCAAGCTGGGACAGATTCTCAGTACGAGGCCCGACCTGATCCCCGCCGACCTGGCCGAGGAGTTCCGTTCCCTGCAGGCCGACGCGCCGAAGGTGAGCTTCGCCGAGATCCGGCAGCGTCTGGACGACGAGTTCGAAGGCCGGGTCGATGAGCTCTTCACGTCCATCGAAGAGACCCCGCTGGCGGCGGCCTCCATGGCGCAGGTGCATCGCGCGGTCCTCGCCGACGGGACTGCGGTGGTCATCAAGGTGCTTCGGCCCGGTATCGAGTCGACCGTCGAGAGCGACATGGAGATCCTTCAGGAGCTGGCGAAGTTCGCCGAGAGCCACTTCGAGAAGGAGGCGTTCAGCCCCACGGCCGTCGTGGAGGAGTTCTCCAAGGCGATCCGCAAGGAGCTGAACCTCGCCACCGAGGCGACGTCGACCGAGCGCCTGGGCCATCTCTTCGCGGACGATCCCGACATCACCTTCCCCGCGGTGTACCGCGAGCATTCAACCCGCCGAGCGCTGACCCTCGAAGAGGTGAAGGGCAGGTTGCTCGCCTCGATCACTCCGGAGGATCTCACGGCCGAGGAACGTCGTGCGGTCGTGCTGCACGGGACCGATGCGGTCTTCAGGATGTGCATGGAGTACAGGTTCTTCCACGCCGACCCGCACCCCGGCAACATCTTCGTGCTCGAGGGCGGGCGTATCTGCTTCATCGACTGCGGCATGACCGGCCACATCGACGAGCGGACGTCGCAGCAACTCGCCCAGCTCATTCACGGTGTCGTCTCGGGCAACGTCGACGGGGTGATCCAGACGGCGATCGATCTGTCCGGAGCCGACCATTCCCTCGTGTACGATCGACGCCTCCGAGCCGACGTGTCGGCGTACATCCAGGGCTTCCAGGCGCCCGGCGGTTCGCTGGAGGATCTCCAGCTCGGCGCGATGCTCCAGGGATTCTTCGACCTGCTGCGCACCTGGAAGATCCGTTGCCCCAGCGACCTGGTCTTCCTGATCAAGGCCCTGATGACCATCGAGGGCGTCGGCCGGGAGTGGGATCCGACGTTTAATCTGGTGGCGCACGTCAAGCCGATGCTGCAGCGGAAGGTGCTGGAACGGTACCGCGTCAGCGCCGTCAGGGAGCGCCTGTTTCGCAGCCTCGCGTCGTACGTGGACATCATCGAGGACCTTCCCGGCGAGGTGCGGTCGCTGCTCAGCCGGACGCGCCGCAAGGACTTCGCCATCAACCTGCACCACCAGGGGCTCGACCGGCTGTCCTACACGATCGACCGCGCCAGCCGCACGATCGCCTACGGGCTGGTCCTCGCCGCGGTGATCATGGGCGCGTCGATCCTCATCCTCGCCGACAAGGGCCAGGGACTGACCGGGGCGCTGTCCAAGATCGGCTTCGGCGTGCTGCTCATGGTGGCGGTGGTCGCACTGGGCCTGACGGCGATCAACTTCTGGAAAGTCCGGCGGAGGGCCTGACTCGCGAGAAGCTGTTCGACCAAGCTGTCGAGAGGCTGATGGGCAAGAACTTTGAGCAGATCGTCGTAGCCCGTGCGCCGTACAACGCCTTCGCAGGCGAATGGGTCCCGCTCATCGTGAGCATCTGGCCGAACCCGGTCGTCTATGAAGCCGGCGACGTGAT
>JADFOJ010000063.1 GCA_022562915.1 Planctomycetota bacterium
CGAAGGGGAAGGTGGCCGCTACACGGCGTATTTTGTTCAGACCCTCCGTCGCTTCTTTGGCGGGAAAAGGACCCAGGGTCCTTTTTCCGCCTTTTCCCGCTCCCCGGGTCCGTTTCCCGACCCCTCCCCCTTCGTCGCTCCGTCGCTTCGTCGCTTCTTCTACTCCATGAGCTTATCAATCGCCTCCAGCCGCGTGCGGTGCCGGGTCTGCCCGGGCTCCAGCAGCGTCATCGCCAGGATGTGCATGCGGGCGAGATCGAACCGGCCGCTCTCGATGGCGATGGCCGCCGCCTGCTCGCGGTAGTCCGCGTCATAGGGGCTGATCTGCACGGCTCGCGTCGCCTCGTGCAGCGCCATCGCCGTATCGCCCATCGAACGGTGCAGCCGGGCGAGCTCGTACGCGAAGACGGGTGAGTTCTGCTCGCGGGTGTTCAGTTCCTGGAGATGTTCGATGGCCTTGCGCGGCGTATCGCTGTCGCGCCAGATCTGAACGAGCTTCTTGTGCGGGTACGGATCGACGGGCCGCGCACGTGCGTACCGCTGCAGCAGGTCGATGTGCGTCTGGTCAACCCCGCCACGCGCAGCGATCTCGCGGCGTAGATGCATCTCCAGGAGATCGGGGTGACCGGGGTACTCCTGCAACCATTGCTCGAGTGTCGCGTCGTCGATCTCCACCGGCGGTCGGATCAGCTCCGGCCAGAGATCGGCCGTGAGCGCCGTCCGCTCGGCGGTGGTGCGACTCGTGGCCGGTCGGCCGATCCGCCGGACCAGCGTGCGGCAGATGGCGTCGAGCCGCGCCTTGCGGGAGGCGGCCATAGCGGCGCTGAGTTGGGGGTCCGCCCAACGCACGGCGTCCTGGAGTTCTTCGATCGAGGGCATGGGTGGCGGTGCCACGAGCCCCCACTCGACGAGCTGCCCGCCTGCCCACGCCAGGAACGCCTGGTAGAATTCCTCTCGCGGAACGCTCAGCGCGTGCGCCATCGCCTGGCGTTCGCGCACGCCCTCGAAGTACAGCCCCAGCAGCCGCACCAGCGCCGATTCGCCGAAGCGCTGGTTCATGAATTCGACCATCCAGTGCGCCTGGGCGTACGCGAGTGCCCGGTCGCCGGGGCGTTTCGGTCGAACGAACGCCCACTTGATCTCGTCAAGGTCGAAGAGTTCCTGTGCCTGGTAGGCCGCGGCGAGCTGCCTGCACGTGTCGTACCCGCGCGGGGCGCGCTCCATGCTCACCGCCGCGGCCTCGGTCAGCCAGTGCGGGATGCGGTTGCGCGTCTGGCTCAGGTTGATCGTGTGCGTGTACTCATGCTGAATGACACGTACCCAGTCGAAGGGTCCGTGGTGCAGAGAGGGCGGTCCTTCGCGGGGCACCTGGATCGCGATCACCGGCCCCGTGCTCGCCGCGATGGTGTGAATCCACGGCATGCCCGTGATCCGCACGGCGAAGTTCTTGTGGTCGGGCATGAGCTCGATGACGGTCTTTCGATCGGGCTCGTGGCGGAAGCGGCCGGCGACTATGGCGTGGATCCGCTCCAGCGGCTCGGGCATGAGCGCGACCATGACCTCGTCGATTCCCGGCCGGTACCGGATGATGAAGTGCTCGGTCTCGACCGTCGCGTACGCGGCGAGTTCGCGCAGCAGCACGAGACTGTTCGCCGCCCGCCTGTTGTACGGATCCAGGGTGCTGACCCTCTCCAGCGCGGCGATCGCGGCCCCGTCGCGGCCGGACTGGAGCTCCATGAGGCCGAGTTCGATCTGCGGTGCCGGCCACGCCGGCTGGCGGCGAATCGCTTCGTTCAGCGCGTCGGCCGCTGCCCCGTACTGCCGGTTCAGCGAGAGATGACGGCCGACCGTGTACCACGCGAGGGCACTGCCGGGTGAGAGTTCGTCATGGCGCGCCAGCGCCGCCTGCAGCGCGACGTCGTCGTAACGGATCGCCTGGGCTGCGGCGATCAGTGCCAGGGCGGGTCGCAAGCGGGGCAAACGCTCCAGCAGCGGCACCAGCAAGTCCATCGCGCCGTCCGGATCGTCCTGGACCAGCCGTGATCGGGCCAGCAACAGGTCAGCCAGCGGGTGCTGCGGATTCAGGCGGCGCAGGCGATCGGCGGCCGCGCGTACCGCGCTGAAGTCGAAGCGGTCCAGCGCGATCCGCCCCAGCGCGTGCCACGCCTCGGCGCATCGCGGGTTGAGGGCGAGCGTTTCGTGCAGCGCGGTGATCGCTTCCCTGGCGTTGTCCTTTTCGGCGAGCAGCGCCGCTTCGGCAAGGAGAGCCGGCCAGTAGAGCCGGTCGATCTGCCGGTGCACCCGCGCCAGCGCCGTGATCATCGCCTGGTAGTCGCGGGCGGGCTGCCCCTGGATGCGGGCTCGCACGACGACCGCGCGAACGCCGTCGGTGATCTCGGCGGGGTCGTCAGTGGATGTCTCCAGGAGCCGTTGCACCGGATCGCGCAGGGCGGCCAGAGCGGCGTCGTAGGCGCCGAGGCCCTCGTACGCCTCGGCGAGGATGCGCCCTGCGCGGATCGACCGGTCGCCGGCGAGCAGCCGGGTCGCCCGGTCGAGCTCGCCCCGCCGCAGGAACGCTTCGGCCCGCAGCGGTGCCGGCACGGACTCGTCGGAGAGGGACTCGTCGTCGAAATCCCACGCGTTGAGCGCCGCCACGGCGCGGCGTACGGGCGTGTCGAGGTCACGCTCGTCCCAGACGCCGTGGAAGAGACGCAGTTGCCGGCGTTCGTCGTCGGTGAGCCACTCGGCGTCGATGGCTCTCTGGGCGGTCGCGCTCAGAGAGACGCGCGCGGGGACCAGCGGGGGAGGCGACTGGGCCGCCGCAGGGATCGCAACCCACAGCAGCACGGCGGCAGCCGCCGATCGTGACGCGTGTGTGGACAACCTGCCGCTTGTTTTCATGGCCGGAACACTCTATCGACGCGAACCGGCGAGGAGTAACATACGATGATCAGAATGCCTGAGAGTGCCAAGATCCCCCGGACCGCCGCGGACGCACGCAAGACGTCGCTGTTCCCGAAACTGGTCCCCCTGCTGACCTACCTCGACGGTCTCGGCGACAAGGCAGACCTGCCGACGCTCCGCCGGCTGCTCGAAAACCTGCAGGTCTCGCGCGAGGATCTGTCAGCCGCGTGCTTCTTCCGGGGCGAGCGGTATCAGCGCAACCTCATAAAAGAAACGCCGTGGTACGAACTGGTGTGCCTCTGCTGGCACAGCGGTCAGCGCACGCCGATCCACGACCACGAGGGTTCGAGCTGCGCTTTCCTGGTGGTGGAGGGCGACGCCACCGAGACGACGTTCCAGCGGACGCCGTCGGGGCTGGTGGTGCCGGCCGCCACCGAGCAGCGCCGGCCCGGGTACATCTGCGCGTCCAACGAGGCAGACATCCACCAGGTCGCCAACGCGCAGGCGCCGGGATGCGACCTGATCACGCTGCACATCTACTCGCCGCAGCTGCGCCACTTCAACGTCTACAGCATGGACACGCCGACGGCATCGGATCCGGACACCGTGCGCTGCCACGCCGACGTGCCGGTGTCGAAGCTGTCGTCGAACTCGCACGGCGAGTGACGGCAAGACTCCTACCTGTTCGTCCGCCGCAGACTCCGGGGCGACGCTGCACCACGGCCGAGTCCGCCGGCTTCGCCGTCGGCCACAACCGTGCCACACCCGGAGACTTCGCATTCCAGTTGTGCGTCAGGCGCAGATTGTGGGTGGCACGGTCGAGCTTGCTCGCCCGTGGAGCGACGCTCAATCCCGCCACGGGATCACGTCGACATCGAACCCGTCGGGCTGCTCGATGCTGAGCGTTGACTCGTCGATCCCCTCGTTGCGCCTGAGGTTCCGCAGCAGGACGGTCTTCCGGTCGCCGCTGGTCTCGGTGAGGTGGATCCCGACCGGCAGCAGCGTCGCCGCGTCGTAGAAGATCTCGACCTGGACGATCTCCCGGGCCTGGGTCGTTGAAGGCTTCGGGACCAGCAGGAGTCCCAGCACGGACTTGCCGGCGAGGAACGCGTCGAGCCCCTTGTCGGACGACCCATCGAGCAGGCTGACTTCGAAGCGCGCCAGTACTTCGTCGCGTCGCTGCCCCAACGGCAGGGGAAACGGTCCCTCGCCGAGCGCCAGCGGGTCGAATCGCTTGCCGGGCGGCACGATCTGCCGTTTGATGAACACGCGGTTGTCGTAGTCGATCTCCACGAACCAGCTTCCGTCGAAGATGTAGCGCTTGTTCTGATCGTCCTGGCGGTTGGCGATGATCTGGCGCGTCACCAGGATCGCGAACCGCGTCGACTGGTCGTCCGGTCGTTGCTGGTAGACGATCTCGCCGCTGCGTATCTCCCGCCGCTGGAGCACGTCGTCCCACTTGAAGAAGGTGACGTCGGCGCGAAAGTCGCGCAGGCCTTCGGTGGCGGTTTCGAGGCGGTCCAGCAGCGCGACGGCGGTCCCGGGCGAGGCCGGTCGTGAGGCCGGCTGCGACGAGGGCGGCGGTCCCTCGTTGACCTCGCTACCTGCACAGGCGGCCAGTGTCGCCAGGGCGACGACGGCAGTTGAGAAGATCGTCATGACGCTCCTCGTGGGACACGTCCGCGGCGCATCTGTTCCGGGCGTTGCGGGCGTTCCGGGGACCGGCTCATGTCGAGCCCCCTTCGCGCCTGGCGGTCTCAGCCAGCTGCCTGACCAGCGTGATCGCCTCGGCGATGTGCGGACCCTCGCCGGCGATCTTGAGGGCCCAGTCGACCTTCTCGAGCATCCTGCGACTGATGTCATCACTCGGTGCATCGGCAAGATTGTCGTACACGTCCGCGAGCTTGACGAGCCGGGCCTGCCACGGCCCGGTCGCGAGCTGCTCGTGGTATTGCCGTTCGCGCTCGGGTTCGACCACGCGGGGGTCCTTGCTCAGGCACGCCACGATGTCGGCGACCTCCCTGTCGAAGCGTTCCAGGAGCTCGTCGTAGTCGGTGGTCGTGTCCTCGATGACGTCGTGGAGATACGCCGAGGCGAGCACCGTCTCATCGGTGCAGCCGAAACGGACCGCGACGGTCATGGCCACGCGGGCCGGGTGGCTGAAGTACGGGGTCTTCGGCTGGTCCTTGCGTTGCTGGCGCCGGTGCGCGCGGGCGGCGAACGCCGCGGCTTCCTGCCAGAGCGATGTCGTGATCATGTCCTCTCCAGCAGCACGATCGCATGGACTTCGACCGCGCGGCCCTCACCGACCGCGTCGACCTCCTCGTGGGTCTTGCCCTTGAGGTTGACTCGTTGGACCGGGCAGCCGAGCAGGCCCGCCACGTTGGCGATCATCTGCGGCTTGCAGTCGGCGACCCTGGGCCGCTGGCAGATCACGGTGATGTCCAGGTTGCCGACGGCGTAGCCGGCGTCCTGCATCCGGGCCGCGGCAGCCTCGACGAACACCGCCGAGTCGGCCCCCTCGTAACGGGGGTCGGTGTCCGGGAACAACTGGCCGATGTCCGACTCGCCCAGGGCGCCCAGGATCGCGTCGGTCACGGCGTGGTAGACGGCGTCGCCGTCGGAGTGCCCCACCGGCCCCGACGGGTGCTCGAACCGGACACCGGCAAGAATGAACGGCCGGCCGCGGCCCTGCGGGGCAGTCGGCTCCAGGCGGTGCAGGTCGTAGCCGTGCCCGATCCGGTTCGGCGGGGTGGTCAGGGCAGCCATGGTGGGACACTGTAGCCCGGGCGGGATTCTCATGGCCCCCGGCGGCAGGTGTCGATGTGCCCCCGGGGTGGTGGGACGTCGCCGCCGCGAACAAACCCTCCGCGAGCGGTCTATAAGAGGATGCCCGCCGCAGGCGGATCAACGCATCGACGCGAAAGGGACAGCATGCCGTCTCGCAGCCTGTTGCTGATCACGACCATGACGCTGCTTTTCGCGGGGTGCTTCAACCCGCGCGGCGCCTTCTATGCCCACGTGGGTCAAGCCGCCACCTACTGGTCCACGGAATCCAAGCCGACGACGATCACGATCGTCGACACCAGTACCGGCGAGCCGTTCTTTACCGTCGAGATCCCCGTCGGCAAGCAGCTCGTGCTCGACTTCAAGGAGGGCGCCGGTGACGACGACGTCCGGACCCCCGACCTCATGCGGTACGAGGTATTCGAGGTCGGCACGACGATCGGCATACTGCGCAACGCGATCACCGTTCCCGGACGGTTCTCCCGGCGGATCGACGTCTCCTATCGCCCGGCGCCGGAGTACGCCGAGACGCCCTCCGACGATCCGGACAGGGTGGACCGGGAGAAGCCCGACTGGTGGTCGCCCACGGGCGGGCCGCGGCCGACCGACTCGGCCATTACCATCAACGACGGGTAACGTCCGCGCAGCTACGATACTTCCATGAGCACCTTGCAGGATCCCACGATCCGCCCGGCCGACGGCGTCGACCCCCGGAACGTCACGATCTCCGGCTACGTGATCGATGAGTGCTACGGACCGGGGTCCGTCACCACGACGGATCCCGACAACCCCGCCAACGCCCATCCGCGGATAGGCCGGCCGGGGCAATACCCGTACACGCGTGGTCTGCACAAGTCCATGTACCGCGGGCGTCTCTGGACGATGCGCCAGTTCGCGGGGTTCGGCTCCGCCGACGACACCAACCAGCGCTTCAAGTACCTGCTCGAGAACGCCAAGGGTACCAAGACCAAGACCGGCCTCTCGACGGCGTTCGACCTGCCGACGCTGATGGGCCGTGACAGTGACGATTCGCTGTCCGTCGGCGAGGTCGGCCGGTGCGGCGTCGCGATCGACACGATCGACGACATGCACCGGCTCTACGCCGACATCCCCATCGACGAGGTCACGGTCAGCCAGACGATCAACGGTCCCGCGGCGGTCATCTGGGCGATGTACCTGGCGATGGCCAGGCAGCGCGGGATCGATTTCGCCACGCTCGGCGGCACGCTCCAGAACGACATCCTCAAGGAGTTTCACAGCCAGAACGAGTTCATCTACCCGCCGGAGGCGTCGGTGAGGCTGGTCGTGGACACCATCGAGTACGGCACCCGCGAGACGCCGCGGTGGAACTCCGTCTCCATCAGCGGGTATCACATCCGCGAGGCCGGTTCGACCGCGACCCAGGAGCTTGCTTTCACGCTCCGCGACGGGATGGAGTATGTCGAAGCCGCCTGTACACGCGGGATGGACGTCGACGACTTCGCGCCGCGACTGAGTTTCTTCTTCAACAGCCACAACGAGTTCTTCGAGGAAATCTGCAAGCTCCGCGCTGCCCGCCGGATGTGGGCGCGGGTCATGCGCGACCGCTACGGCGCCAAGGACCCGCGGTCGCTGCTCATGCGGACGCACGTGCAGACGGCGGGCTGTTCGCTGACCGAGCAGCAGCCGCTCAACAACGTGGTGCGGGTGGCGTACCAGGCCCTTGCGGGCGTGCTCGGCGGCTGCCAGAGCCTGCACACCAACTCGATGGACGAGACGCTGGGGCTGCCCACGGAGACGGCCGTCCGCGTGGCGCTGCGTACACAGCAGATCATCGCCGCCGAGACCGGCACGCACCGGACCGTCGACCCGCTGGGCGGGAGCTGGTACGTCGAGGCCCTCACCGACCGCCTCGAGGCCGATGCCGACGAGATGATCAAGACCATCGATGACCTCGGTGGCGTGGTCGAGGGGATTCACCAGGGGTACTTCCGCCGGGCGATCGCCGAGGCAAGCTACCGCTACGGCCAGGAGATGGAGACGCACGACCGGGTCGTCGTCGGCGTCAACGCCTTTTCCGACGGCAACGACGATCACCAGGTCGAGATCCTGCAGATCCCGCACACGGTCGAGCAGGATCAGTGCGACCGACTGCTCGACTTCCGGCGCGACCGCGATGCCGATGCCGCCCGGCGCGGCCTCGACGAGATTCGCCGCGCCGCCCGCGATGCCCAGAACGTCATGCCGGCGCTCATCGAGGCGGCGGGTGCGCGGTGCACCCTCGGCGAGATGGTCCAGGCCCTCGGCGACGTGTTCGGCCGATACACCAGCGGCCCGGAGTGGTGAGACCCGGTCTCTCTGGTCAAGCTCTCGTCAATACAACCGGCTTCTGACCCCGTGTACTGGTCCAGCGAGTTCATGCGCGGCGCCACAGCCCCGGATCAAGGGACGACGCGGGGCCGGGCCGACTCTCGTGGCGGGCTACCTGGAAGGCCCGAAACATGTGCCCATCGTTGAAGTGCGCCGAACTGCTTGAACACGTGCGTGGCGCAGATCTGTGGCGACTTCCTTGCCGGCAGCAGTGTGCTGCGCCATCATCCTCGGAGTACGGCGCCATCGAGCGTGCCGGCGGTGCGGAATCGCACGCCCGGGCCCGACATCGCGACGGTGGTCAGACAATGGCGGCGGAGTCGGGGCGTCTCGAACTCGCTGGAGCAGTACACCGTCCCCAAGGACACCTTGACATCGCCGAGACCGTAACACGAAATCCCGCCGCAGCTACGTGGTCACCCCGGACCAAAGGCTCGCCACGGGCATCGCGTGGACATTTCGGCCGAAGGGGACGATCTGATCGCCCCGATAGAGCACGATGCCTCTGACGAAATTCGGCCCGGCGGCATCGGCGAGTTCGGCCAGACCACGCACGTCCCGCGCTGCGACCGACGACGAGGCCTTGACCTCGATTCCCACGATGCGACCACCGGGCTCCTCCAGCACGATGTCCACCTCGTTGCTCGCGTGCGAGCGATAATGAAAGATACGGGATCGCGTGCGGCTCCACGACGCTTGCTTTCGCAACTCCATGGCAACGAAGGTCTCCAGCAGTTGGCCGGTCAAGGTCGGGTCGGTCTTGAGGCGCCGTTCGTCCGCGCCCAGCACGGAACTCGCCAACCCGGTGTCGCCCAGGAGCACCTTCGGTGACTTCACCACGCGCTTGCCAATGTTCGTCGTCCAGGCCGGAAGCATCTGCACGAGAAACGTCGCTTCGAGAAGGGCGAGGTACCGCTTGAGTGTCGTTTGCGGGATGGCGCTGCTTCGCGAGAGTTCCGAGTAGTTGAGCAGACACGATGTGCGCGCTGCGAGCAGTGAAAGCAACCGCGGAAGATCCCGGAGCCCTTCGATGTTGGACAGGTCGCGCACGTCGCGCTGAAGAATTGTCATGAGGTACGAGGCGAACCACTCGCGCCGGCGGTCTGTTGACCGGCGCTGCACGGCTTCCGGAAATCCTCCGCGAAGAATCCTTGGAAGGAGATCGTCCTGATCGGTTGGGGCGAGTGCGGGTTCCGGTTGCGACGAGTCGAACAGCCGGTCCATGAAGGACTCGCCCGACCCCTCGATTTCCCCCTGCGAGAATGGCCAGAGCGTGAGGATCTCGACTCGTCCCACGAGGGCGTCGGCGAGCGCGGGCACGATGCCGACCGAGCCGGTGAGAAGAAACCGTCCGGGCCTGCGATCCCGATCAACCGCCACTTTGATGGCCAGGAAGAGTTCCGGGGCGCGCTGGACCTCATCGATCACTGTGGACTCACCGAGACCCGCGATGAACCCCTGCGGGTCCCGGCTGGCCGCCGCCAGGACGGCTGCGTCGTCGAGGGTCAGGTACTGGGCCTGGTAGGAGGGTCCGATAAGGGATTGGGCCAACGTGCTCTTGCCGCTCTGCCGCGGCCCCTGCAGAAAAACAACCGGGTTGTCGCCCAGGGCAGCGAGGATCATGGGCTGCAGACGACGGGAGATCATGGCTGAAATATAGCCACTGGATGGTTGAAAATCAACCATGTATCGACTGTCCCCGGCGAAAACTCCGTGCTCCTGATCGTGACCTGCCCCCACGAGTTGTACCAGTTCGATGTTACAGCTTGGACCTGTTCACGGGCTCTTCGAGGCGGGCGGAGCGGAGCGGAGCCCGGCTCCAGGATTGCGTTGCAAGTCCGATACCATGGGCGACCTCGTGAAGGCGTGTGTGCTGCATCAGCCGGGACCGGTTCGCGACCGACCGTTGCGCTGCGAGCAGGTGCCGACGCCGGAACCCCCCGCAGGTCACCTGTTGATCCGGGTTCGCGCCTGCGGCGTGTGCCGCACCGATCTGCACATCGTCGAGGGCGAACTGCCCATGCGACGAAGCCCGGTGATCCCCGGTCACCAGGTCGTCGGGACGGTGGCGGGCCGCGGTGCGTCCGTCGCCGAAGATGGCGGGTTCGATCTCGGCACCCGGGTGGGCGTGGCGTGGCTCTACGGCACATGCGGCGCGTGCCGGTGGTGCCGGAGCGCGCGCGAGAACCTGTGCGAGCAGGCGGAGTTCACGGGCTGGACGCGCGACGGCGGCTACGCCGAGTACGTGGTGGCCCGGGCTGACTTCGTCTACCCGTTGCCGCACGCCTTGAATGATCACCAGGCGGCACCGCTGCTGTGTGCGGGAATCATCGGCTATCGATGCCTTCGACGGTGCGGCCTGGCGGACTGGGCGGGCGCGCGTCTTGGGATCTACGGCTTCGGCGCCGCCGGCCACATCGCGATCCAGATCGCCCGCGCCCGCGGCGCCGACGTCTACGTGTGCACACGCGACCGCCAACGCCACCAGCCGCTCGCCGAACAACTCGGTGCAGTCTGGGTCGGGGGCGCCACGGAGGCCCCGCCGTCCCGGCTCGACGCCGCCATCGTCTTCGCTCCCGCGGGCGAGATCGTTCCGGCGGCGCTGCAGGCGCTCGACCGGGGCGGGCGGCTCGTTCTCGGCGGGATCCACATGAGCCCGATCCCGTCGATCGACTACCAGGACCTGTACTGGGAGCGCGGCATGTGCAGCGTCGCCAACAACACGCGCGAAGACGGCCGGGAGTTCCTCGAAGAGGCCGCCCGGATCGGCGTGCGGACGCACGTCCAGACCATGCGTCTGGACCAGGCCAACGACGCGCTGATCGCCCTCAAGCACGATGCGATAAGGGGCGCGGCGGTTCTTGAAGTCGACTAGACTTGCCCGGATGGCAGTCTCGACGCACACTTTCCAGGCACCCAAGGGAACGCGTGATTTCTATCCGGACGACATGGCGGTGCGCCGGTACCTCGAGTCCGTCTGGCGGCGGGTGTCGGTGAATCACGGGTTTGACGAGATCGACGGGCCCACGTTCGAGCACCTTGATCTCTACACGGTCAAGTCGGGGCCGGAGATCGTTTCCGAGTTGTTCAGCTTCCGCCGGGCCGGCGGCGACACCGACTACGCGTTGAGGCCGGAGTTCACGCCGACGCTCGCGCGAATGTACGCGGCCAGGGCCAACGCGCTGCCCAGGCCGACCAACTGGTTCTCGATCTGCTCATTCTTTCGGGCCGAGCGCCCCCAGCGCGGGCGGCTGCGAGAGCACTTCCAGTGGAACCTGGACGTCATCGGCGAGGACTATCCCCGCGCCGACGCGCGGATCATCGCCGCGGCCGTCGACGTGCTGGATCGCCTGGGGCTCACGCCCGGGGACGTGCAGATCACGCTGAATCACCGCGAGGACCTCGAGGCGATGCTGTCGCACTACGGCTTCGACGGGTCGCGGCTGGTGGAAGCGATCGCGCTGGTGGATGCGGTGTCGAAGTTGCCGGCGGACGAGTTCCGTCGCCGGGCGCTGGACCTGGGCCTCGACGCCGGGCGGTGGGATGAATTCGCCGGCGCGCTCGCCTGCCGGCAACACGCGGCCCAGGGATGCTCGATGGAGCACCTGCAGCCGCTGCACGAGAAGCTTGAAGAGTTCGGCGTGCTTCCGTGGTGCACCTATGCGCCGTCGCTGGCGCGGGGGCTGGCGTATTACACCGGCACGGTCTTCGAGGTGCACGAGGTGAGCGGCACCGAACGGGCCGTCGCCGGCGGCGGGCGGTATGACAACCTCGTCGAGCTCTTCGGCGGGCCGCCGACACCCGCCGTGGGAATCGCCATGGGCGACGTCGTGATTCGACTGCTGTTGAAGGACAAGGGGCTGCTCGAGCCGGCTCGTGACTTCCGGCCGCGGCCGGACGTGTTCCTCATCTGCTCCGGCAAGGAAGTGGCCGAGCAACGATTCGAGTCGCTGCTGGCGAGCTTGCGCCGCGCGGACCTGCATGTCAGGCACAGCTCGCGATCGACCCGCAACGTCGGCAAGCTCCTCGGTGAGGCTGCCAGGGTCCGTGCGCGATGCGCGGTCATTCTCGGCGACGAGCTGGAGCAGGGCCACGTGGTCGTGAAGGACCTCGACACGGGCGAGCAGTCCGACGCGGTGCCCGTGGACGGGCTTGCCGATCGGCTCAAGAAGGACCTTGCCGGGGCGGCCGGTTCGCCATGAGAGGCCGCGCGCTGAGCGCCGCGGCCGTCATGGCGACGATCGTGGTTGCCGGCTGCGCGCCAACCGGCGAGCACGGCACCGTCGTGCTCTTCGACGGGACGTCGTGGGAGGGCTGGACCACGCGCGACGGCGGGCCGAGCACCTGGAGCGTCCTGGAGGACGGCTCGGTGCTCGCCCGGGACGGGGATGCGATCAGCGCCGGCGAGCTGGGCGACTTCCGACTGCACCTGGAGTTTCTCTGCCCGACCATGCAGGACGCGGACGGACAGGCGCGGGCCAACTCCGGCGTGTACCTGCACGGGCGTTACGAGGTGCAGGTGCTGGACTCCTACGGGCAGGAACCCGCCATCAACGGCTGCGGCGCGATCTACTCGATTGCCGGCCCCGGCGTGAACGCGTCGCTGCCGCCGGGGCAGTGGCAGAGTTACGACATCGTCTTTCGCGCGCCGCGATACGACGATGTGGACACTCTCGTCGAGCTGCCGCGGGTGACGGTGGTTCACAATGGCACGCTGATCCACGACGACCTGGAGCTTCCGAACGTGACCCCCGGCGGCCTCGATGGTGCAATGGGCACAACGGGCCCGATCATGCTCCAGTTCCACGGCGATCCGGTCCGTTACCGCAACATCCGGGTCCGGTCGCTGCACTGATGCGCGTGCTGGTCGTGACATCGGTCCCTGCCGAGGCGGAGGCGATTCGTTCGCACGACGGCGCGACGGTCGTCGTCAGCGGCATCGGCCGGACCAATGCGGCCGCCGCGACGGCGGAGACGATCCTCGAACACGGTCCCTTCGATGCCGTGCTGAACGCGGGTGTCGCCGGGGCGCTTCCCGGGGGCGGCCTGGAGGTCGGCGAGGCCGTTGTTGCGTCCTGCTGCGTGTACGTCGAAGAGGGGCTCGTCACGCCGTCGGGGTTCTCGAACATGGCGGCCGTGGGGCTCAGTCTTGGCGATTTCGAGGGAAATACCGTCCCGGTGGATGCTCGACTGCTCTCGCGACTCGCCGGGCACTTCCGGACCGGCCCCATTGCCACGGTCGCGACCTGTTCCGGCACCGACGCGGCCGCCGAGGCGGTCGTGGGCCGCACCGGGGCGATCGCCGAGGCCATGGAGGGTGCGGCGGTGGTTCACGCCGCGCGAAGACAGCGCATCCCCGCGATCGAGCTGCGAGTGGTCAGCAACACCACCGGCGACCGCCCCCGGCAGCAGTGGGATCTCGCCGGCGCGCTGGCTGCACTCGGACCCGCCGTCGAACAGGCACTGTCGAGTCTCTAAGAAAGGGGTGGCACGGTCGAGGGAGTCCGCCGCAGGCGGACGAGCTCGCCCGTGATGACGCGCCCCTCCACGGGCGAGGTCGTCCGCCTGCGGCGGACTCCCTCGACCGTGCCCCCCCCCGTTATCGGCCAGCGATTCTTGTCAACCTCGTCACCTTGTAGCGCCTGCGCCTTGCGGTCTGCGGTTCGCCGGGGTGCCGCCTCAACACCTCTCCGGAAGGCGTCGATGGACTCGTGGACTCCACACAGCTCCGGAGGCGTGCAATGGGCTTCTCTTCCATGTTCTCGGCCCAGAATTCGCCGATCGCGATCGATTTCGGATCGTCGTCGGTCAAGCTCCTGCAAATTGCGCCGGGTGACTCCCCGATGCTGCTGGCGGCGGTGGGATTGCGCGTCCCCGATGAGCTCCGGTCGGACCGCGACCGGCGCCTGGAGTACCTGGAAAAACAGTTGCCGCGGATGCTCCGCAAGGGCGGCTTCAGGGGGCGGAGGGCCATCTGCTCGATTCCGAGCGCCGACACGGTGATCCAGCACATGCAGATCACCTCGGCCGACGGCATCGACCAGGAAGAGACCGTCAAGATGCAACTCAGCGGCCAGCGGGGCATGTCGCCCGAAGGCATGGTCGTCCGGACCTACCACGTCACCGAGGTACACCGCGACGGCGAGAAATTGCTGGAGGTGATCTGCTTTGCCATAAGCCGCGAGGCCGTCATGCGGTACGTCGATCTTCTCCGGAAGTGCAAGCTCGAAACGGTGGGCGTGCACAGCGAGATCATCGGCATGGTTCGGGCCTTCGACCAGATGCAGTCGCCGCCCGATGAGCCGATGGCGTGCACGCTCTACGTGGACATGGGGTGCACGTCCACCAATGTCGCGATCACTCACGGCGCCCAGATGGTCTTTGCACGGTGCATCCAGATCGGCGGGCAGCAGCTCGATGAACGGTTGGCGAAGCGAATGGGTTGCGACGTCGCGACGGCCCGGGCCCAGCGGATCTCGGAGCAGGTGCTCGCCGGAAGCACCGCCGCCGAGCCCGCGGGCGGCGCGGTCGGCGTGGCGGCACCGGAGGCCCCCGATGCCGAGACCGTCGAGATCGGCCACTCCATCGCCGAGGAACTGTCGATGTGCCTCCGCTACCACCAGAGCCTCTTCCGCGACCAGTCGATCACGCGGATCGTGTTTCTCGGCGGCGAGGCGAGGAATATCACGCTGTGCCAGAACATCGCCAGGGAGCTTCAACTGCCGGCGCAACTGGGTGATCCTCTGACGCGCTTCGGGCACAAACGATCGCTGCGGACGCCCGGGCTTGCACTCGGACAGCCGCAACCGGGATGGGCGGTCGTGTGCGGTCTCTGCAGCGCGCCGACCGACCTGTAAGGAACCATCGAATGACCACCACGAGCTTCCTGCCGGAAGACTACCTGGAACAGAAAGCGGAACGCCGCACGAACATGATCAGCCTGTCCCTCTTCGGGATCGTGATGATCTCGGTCTTCGCGGCGTTCCTGGTGACGAACCGGCAATGGTCGCACGTGCGGAAGGCTCGCGCCTCGATCAACAGCCAGTACGAGGATGCCGCGGTGCAGATCAAGCGGCTCACGGAGCTGGAGAGGCAGAGGGACCAGATGCTCACCAAGGCGCGGCTCGCGGCGGCGCTCGTCGAGCGGGTGCCGCGCAGCATCCTGCTGGCGGAACTCATCAACCGCATGCCGCCGCGGATGGGACTGCTCAGCCTGAGCCTGAAGTCCGACCGGTTGCAGCCCGCGCGGGCCAGGCAGCGTGGAGGTGTCGCCCGTCTCAGGAGACCCACGAGGGCGAAGACGCGGGAGCAACTCGCCGCGGAGAATGCCGGGGAAGAGAAACAGATCGACGTCCCGCGCTACCGGGTGAAGATCAGGCTCGTGGGCGTGGCGCCGACGGACATTGAAGTGTCACGGTACATCGCGGCGCTCAATGCCCACCCGTTGCTCACGCAGGTCACCTTGAAGTACTCGGAGGAGCGAAAACTCGAAGGCTCCCGGAGTCGTCAGTTCGAGATCGCGATGGAACTCAACAATAACGTCGACGTTCGGGACGTGGCGCCGATGATCAAGCGTCGGACGGTCACGGACCCCAGGACGGATGCGTCGAAGATCACCACGCCGATCGATCGCCCCCTCGCCAGCGCGAGACCTCGGCGGGAGGGAGGCTGAGCATGCGATTCGGACCCCGTGAAGTCGTCTTCTTTCTCGTGCTGCTCGTGGTGCCGGTGGCCTCGTACTTCTACGTGTTCCAGCCGCGCAACGCCGAGATCAAGCAGGCGCAGATCGAGGTCGAGAGCAAGCAGGCCAAGCTCGACAAGCTGCGCGAGGTGAGCGAGAAGATCGATGACATCGGGCTGGCCATCGAGAAGGGGCGCGCGGCCATCCGGCTCGTGGAGACCAAGCTCCCGTCGGCCCGCGACGTCGAGGTCATCCTGGAGGACGTCTGGGAGCTCGCCGCAGCGAGCCGGATGAACGTGAAGTCGGTCAAGAGCGAGACACCCGTGCCGGCAGCCGGGTACATGGAGCAGCCGTTGAGGATCGTGATGGAGGGGGAGTTCGAGGGGTTCTACGACTTCCTCCTCGCCCTGGAGAGGCTGCCTCGGATCACTCGGATCCACGAGATGAAGCTGGATCGACTGTCCGGCGGCCGCCGCGGTCATGAGGATGACCGCGACGGTTCGATGAAGGCCGACTTCGTCCTGAGCATTTACTTCGAGCCGACTGCGGTGGTCAACGAATAGCGGGGAACGATGCCGTGAGCGAGATGGAACAGACACCAGCGGAAAAGGCGGGATTCACCGGTCAGGGATTCACCGGCGAGACGGGCGCACCGGTTGATGGTGCGGGCGACCTCGACGGTGAGGACTACGACCTCGGCGTGGACCCGCTGATCTCCGACGGGCCGGTGACGAAGAAGAGCAAGGGAATGCTCATCGTCGTGCTCGTGGTCGGCCTGGCCGCCGGCAGCCTTTTTGCGATGCACACGCTGACCAAGGTCACCGCTGCGTCGGGCCGCAACGCCGAGATCGACAAGACGGTCGAGGGGTTCCTCAAGTCGCTGACCGGCACCGCGAACTCGAACCCCGGCACGGATGGCGCGCATCTCATGGACACTCACCAGGAGATCGTGGATGTGCTCACCAACAACTACATCGAGCACCAGGTCAAGCATCTCGAGCGGAACCCGTTCCTGCTGGGCGGCGACGGCGGTGACTCGGGGACTCCGGCGCCCGGCCTCGGTCTCAGCGCGGTTCAGCGGGCGTTCGCGAAGCTCAATCTCAAATCGGTCATCGGTGGCTCCCGGCCGCTGGCCAACATCAACGGCAAGATCGTCCGGGTGAACCAGGTGATCTCCGTGCCGCTCTCCAAGATGGAGGGTGAGATCAAGTTCCGTGTGAAGGAGATCACGCGGGGCACGGTCACGTTGGAGGCCGTCGGAGTCGATCTCGCCGAGCCGTTTGTCAGGACGCTGCAACTGAAACGCTGAGTGCAGGCCGCCGGCAGAGCACCCCAGGAGAATCGACCAGTGAGGAAGAACAAGAAGCGGGCAGCCGGTCCGCTGTCCGATCTCTTCGTGCCGGACGCGCAGGCACAGGTCCAGGGTAGTGACCTGGGGACCCGGCTGATGAACGCCGGCGTCATCAGTACCGAGATGGTGATGAGTGCCCAGCGGGTCATGAAGCAGACCCCGGGCAGGAGCCTGGGTGACATTCTCGTGGACATGGGCGCCGACGAGGCGGACATCCTCAAGGTCGTCGCGGAGTTCTCGCGGCTGCCGTTCGAGCGGGTCGACGGCAATGCGCCGGACGCCTACGACGCCAAGGCCGTCCACCGGCTCACGCCCAAGTTCTGCCAGACCAACCGCGTGCTTCCCCTGCGCCGTGACGGTGCGCGTCTCGTCGTCGGCACCGCCAGCCCCGACGACGTCTTCGTTCTCGACGACATCAAGCGGCAGCTCGGCGTCGCGTCGATCAAGCACGTGCTCGTGCCCGCGACGGACATCCGCAGCATTATCGACACGCTGACGGGCGGGGAAGCCGAGGACTACGACGTCGAGGAGATGCTCGTCGACGTCGACGAAGACGATGTCGAGTTCAAGGCCAGTGAGATCGAGGATGCCGACGCCAAGGACGCCGACTCCTCGCCGGTGGTGCGACTGGTGAACCACCTCATCCAGAGCGCACTGAAAGAGGGGGCCTCCGACATCCACGTCGAGCCCGGCGAGAAGGACCTCAAGATCCGATTTCGCATTGACGGCATCCTCTTCGATTTCATGAACCCGCCCAGGAAAATGCACGCGGCGATGATCTCGCGCATCAAGATCATGGCCAACCTCGACATCGCCGAGCGGCGGCTGCCGCAGGATGGCCGGATTCGCGCCAAGGTCCTGGGCCGGGCGCTCGATCTGCGTATCTCGACGGTCCCGACCGCGCATGGCGAAAAGGCAGTCATGCGTATCCTCGACAACCAGTCGATCAACGTTCCACTGGATGATCTCGGTTTCAGCGCCGAGACGCTGAAGGACTGGAAATCCCAGATCGCCCAGCCGCACGGGATCATCCTCGTGACCGGACCCACCGGTTCGGGAAAAACGACCACGCTCTACGCGTCGCTCTCGCAGATGGACCGGCGCAAGCTCAACATCACGACCGTCGAGGATCCGGTGGAGTACAGCCTGTCAGGCGTGACGCAGATCCAGACCCACGAACGCATCGGGATGAACTTCGCGACGGCGTTGCGCGCCCTGCTGCGCCAGGACCCCGACGTGATCATGCTCGGTGAGATTCGAGACCTGGAAACCGCCACGATCGCCATCCAGGCGTCGCTCACCGGTCACCTGGTGCTGTCCACGCTGCACACCAACGACGCCCCGTCGTCCATCACCCGGCTCATCAACATCGGCACCGAGCCGTTCCTCATCGGCGCCGCGGTCCGCGCGGTGCTCGCACAGCGGCTCGTGCGCAAGATCTGCCCGAAGTGCGAGGCGTCGGTCAAGGTCGACCCGGAGGTCGCCCAGTTGCTCAACAAGCACGGGGTCTCCGCCTCCAAGCTCACGCAGGGCACCGGATGCCAGAGGTGCCGCGAGACGGGCTACTCCGGGCGACTGGGTCTCTACGAGATGCTGATACTCGACGACCACATTCGTGATGTCATCGCCCGCAACCCCAACGTCACGGAGTTCCGCAGCCTCTGCGTGGAGCGCGGCATGTCCACGCTCCGGGCCGATGGCTTCCAGAAGGTCGTCGAGGGCCGAACGACCGTGGAAGAGGTCCTGCGCGTGACGGAAACGGAGCGGTGAATTAGAGAGTAGAGAGTAGAGAGTAGAGCCGTAGAGCGCTTAGAAGAACGCATCGACGGACAGCGCCATCCACATCGCCATCGCGATGCCGACTTTGCTCATCGTGCCCAGTACGCGGCCGATCGTGGCGCCGATCGCGGGCTTCATGGATCCCTTGATCGTGGACTGCTCGGCGGTCAGTTCGCCGACGATCGCTCCCACGAACGTCCCCAGGATCGAGCCGAGGAATGCCCCGAAGAGCGTCCCGACGAATGGCACGATGGAGAACAGGGATGCGAAGATGAAGATGCCCGCGATCCCGCCGATGAGGGCACCGACCATGCCCCGCGTCGAGCTGCCGCCTTTCTTGGCGCCGGCGGCTCCGGCAACGAACTCGATGATCTCGCCGATCGCCGCGAGCGCCAGGCAGCCACCCAGCACCCACCAGCCGAACGTCTGCGCGTCGTCCTCGGGCAGGTAAAACCGGTCGACGTACTCGATCGCTGCGGCCACGCCCAGCAACAGCCACGTTCCCGGCAACTGGACGACGACGAGCACGACGCACACTCCGCCGAGCACCACGAACAGCCCGGCGAAGACGTACTGGAGCCACTCCATCTCAAGGAGATACTTCGGAAAGACCGGCAGCGGATGTCCAGTGTCGGCGGGGTGCTTACTGCATTTCGACGGAGGTGGCGACGAAGGTGTCGCCCTCCAGGCGGCCGGAGACCAACGCCGTGCCGGTGTCCTCGCACAGGCCGTGGTCGTGGAGTTCCACCTCGGCCCCGGTGACGAGGACCGCGTGATCGCCGATTTTCGCGGCGAGCACGCAACTGGTCACGCCGGGGATGTCGTACACGCACTTGCCGCAACCGACCTCGACGGTCTCGGAACTGAGGGAGACCAGCGTCGTGGGCGTCGCGCCGGTGTCCTGGGCCGTCTCAGTGTTCTGGGCGCATGCGCCCAATGCAAGGGCTGCGCCGATCGGGATGCTCCAGAGGGTCTTCATCATGTTCGCCTTCCAGGTATGGCCGAATCGTGGGGGGTTGTCCGGACCCTCCATTATCCCCTGGAACACTCGATTGGCAACCTGACCGGGTCTCCGGGCCGGGGAAACCGCCCCGGTTCGGCCTGGGCCGGGTCCCCGGGGCGTACGGCTCTTGACAATGGCCGCGGAGCGGGAAGAATCGTAACAAGAGGATCTGCTTATCCCTATTGTGAGGTGCCCTGCCGGCGATGCCCGCGCACGTGCAAACCGAGATCCCGGATCATTACTACGCGATGCCGGACGAGCAGATCGCCGAGGCGATCGCCGCGCGCCGCGCGCAGCTCGGCGAGAGGCTGCTGATCCTCGGCCACCATTACCAGCAGGAGGCGGTCATCCGGCACGCCGACCTGACGGGCGACAGCCTCAAGCTCAGCCGGCTTGCGGCCACGGAGACAGCCCGTCGCGGCGTGAAGTACATCGTCTTCTGCGGCGTGAACTTCATGGCCGAGACCGCCGACCTGCTCACCGATCCGGGCGTCGCGGTGATCCTCCCGCACCTGGCGGCAGTGTGCCCGATGGCGGCGATGGCCGATGAACTCGATGTGACCGAGGCGTGGGAATCCATTCACTCGAAGCTGGGCGGCAACGGCGGGTATCGAGTGGTGCCCGTCGCGTACGTGAACTCCAGTGCGCGGGTCAAGGCGTTCGTCGGCGACCGCGGCGGCGCGTGCTGCACCAGCAGCAACGCGGTCGAGGTCGTTCGCTGGGCGATGGCCGGCGGTGAACGGCGCCGGACCGGGACAGAGAAGATCATCGTGCTGTTCATTCCCGATCAGCACCTGGGGCGCAATACCGCGGCACGAGTCGGCCTGCGGACCGAGCCCGATCCGGCAACAGGCCGTGAACTCAGCGAGACGGTCCTGTTCAGCCGGAAACTCCCCGGCGGCGGGCTCACGACCGGGCAGCTCCGGCAGGCGAGGATGATCCTGTGGGAGGGGCACTGCTACGTCCACACCAGGTTCAGTGCCGAGGACGTGGACCACGTCCGCGACGAGTATGCCTCCAACGGCGGCGTCCGGGTCGTCGTGCACCCGGAGTGCCGCAAGGAGGTCGTCGACCGCGCCGATGACGTCGGGTCCACGGAGTACATGATCGACCTCATCGACCGGTCCGAGCCCGGCACCAGGTGGGCGGTCGGCACCGAGGCCAATCTCGTGAACCGGCTCGCGGTGCGCAACGCCCCCCGAGGCGTACTCGTGCGAATGCTCGGCAAGAGCAGCTGCATGTGCGCCCAGATGTTCCGGATCGACCCCCAGCACCTGGCCTGGACCCTCGACAATCTCGGTCGCGGGAAGATCGTCAACCGGGTTGTTGTCGAGCCGGAACTTCGCAAGTCGGCGACGGCCGCCGTCGACCGCATGCTTGAACTCACCGGACAGGCACCGGCGGTCTCGGAGCCAATGGGCCCAGGTGCGCTGCATCAGGCCTCCGGTGATCCGTTACCTGCCGGTGAATCAAGCTTTCAGGATCCCTGAGCCCTCGATACCGTCTGGATCTTCGCCCAATTGAGAAGCATTCTCAATACCCATGAGAGCCTCCAGCCCACCATCCAGCCTCCCAGCCGCCCCCTCACGGACCCCCGCCTGCCGGCGGTGCGTTCCCCTGGCCGAGCTCGCGATCGGCGTGCCGGCCCGGTTCGACAGTGCCCTTCTTCCGGCGTGCGACGTGGCATTCCTGGAGGCGATCGGTCTCGGCCACGGCTGCACCCTGTGCGTTCGCGGTCGCGGGTGCGCCTTCATCGTTGACGTCGATTCGACGCGGCTGGCCGTGGCCGGCTCGGTGGCCCGCCGGATCATGGTGAGCCCTCTCGACGGCGAGCGGAGTGCCGACCCGTGAGCACCGCGGTCGCAGGCTGTACGGCGGACGCGCAGCGAGCCTCGGACTCGGTGCACCCCGTTACGCCCCACGCGCCCCATGCCCCCCAGGTACGGTACGCACTGCTCGGCCATCCCAACACCGGCCGCTCGACGCTGTTCAATCGGCTGTGCGGCCTGCGCACGAGGACCGCCAATTACCCCGGCACCACGACGGGCATCCGCGTCGGCCGCTGCAAGACGGGCGGCAACGGCGTGCTCCTGGCCGACCTGCCCGGCACCTATTCGCTGGATCTCGATCTGCCGGAGAGCCGCATCTGCCGAACCTATCTCGAACAGGGCAAAGCCGGTCGCGACGTACCCAACGCCGTGCTGGTCGTCGCCGACGCGACGTGCCTGGCCCGGAGCCTGGTCTTCGTGCGCGAAGCCCTGTCGCGGGGCCGACCCGGCGTCGTGGCGCTGAACAAGATGGACCTGGCTCGCCGCCGCGGCCTGACCATCGACGCGCAGCGGCTGAGCCGGGCGATCGGGTGCCCGGTCGTCCCGGTCAGCGGTCGCTCCGGCGAGGGCACGGACCTCCTCGTCGAGGCGCTGGCCGCGCCGGCGACCAGCCCGCCACCGATGGCTGCCGACGCCACGTCTACCGTGGCGTCAATCGTTTCGTTGGCCGTCGCGGTCATCGTCACGTCGCGACCCGCCGAGACGCTGGAATTCGTGATGGCGGTCTGCACTTCGGAAAGCGGCGGGCCGCCGTTGTTCCATCCGATCAGGTTTTGGGCCGTGGACGAGCCGATCGACACCCCGACGCCCCTGAGAACGAAGAGCACAGGGTTCCACAGAGATCCCTCGATAGAGGCCTGATAACCCAAAGCGCGGGCATAGGAAACATGGATTCCGAGATGTTCGGAAAGTATCTTCCCGACGATTCTCACGGAGGCCGCCAAGCCCGTTAGAACGCCC
>JADFOJ010000126.1 GCA_022562915.1 Planctomycetota bacterium
ACAGGATGGTGGCGTCCCAGACGTTGTCGTCAATGACGGTTACGTCAACTTGTCCGTCACTCCATGCGCGGGAGATACGGGGGAAGCCGCGATCATGTAGCGCAAGGGCCACCACGGTCGGGATCGGCGCGCAGACGATGAAGCTGCAATTAGGCTGCCCGCTCGCGTTGGGGATGCCGCCCATCGACAAGCAGTCAGCCGGGGTGACGACCTGACAGCCGCCGTCCGGCAGACAGCAGGCCGTCCCGCTCCCGGCGAGCGATACCTGTGCCGGTGTCCTGGTCACGATCACCGCCGCCAGCACCGCACCGGCAGCGATCACCACAGTCGTTGTCGTGTTCCTCATGTCGTCCTCCGAGAAGAAGCCCCGGCGCTGCCCGGTATTAGTTGGGCGCCGCACGGACAGCGCACGGGGCAAGTCGTTGGTCTGGCAGGATGGCGCCCATAGCAATCCTCGGCCCGCATTGTCGCACCGGGGAGGGGCGGCGCCTAGCCCTTTGCGGAATCGTCTACGGGCAGGCTCTCCAGCCGCATTGGACGTTGGAAATCCTCACTCCCGACGGTGCCGCCTGCGCCGCCGCGTGCCGATCAGCCCCGCGGCCCCAAGCAAGGCGAGAGCGCCCGGTGCGGGAATGCTGGTGAAGCCGACATAAGCCTGGGTGCTACCAACAAACTTCAGGAGCAACGTCCCGTGGATTTCGGTGCCGGTCTCGGTCGAGAACTGGGCGATCAGGATCTGGCCGTTGCCGGCGACGTTGGCCGGGTCGAACGGGTTGCCCTGCGGGTTGTCCGGCGTGACCGCCCAGCCCGCGTCGGCCGTCGTGAAGATGGATCCCGTGATAACGGGCATTCCCGGCGTAATCGTCAAGTTGCTGCCGTCCAGCGTCTTCTTGCCGATCGTCACGAAGGAGTCAAACGCAAGGGACGGGAACACTGCGATGAGTGCGGGGTCCGACGGCTGATTGGAGACCAAACCGAACGCGTGGTTGTAGAACGTGCCGCCCTCAACCACGACACTCAGGGGGTTCAGCGGCGTTCCGGCGACGGCGATCATGTGATCCTCACCCGGACGATCGAAGATCGCGTAGACGTTGACGACCAGCAGACCGAAGGGGTTATCCTTGATGGTCGTCTTGAGGCCGACAAATCCGGCTGACGACGCCGTCGTCATGATCAACGGGGCGCTCACGCCAGCCAGCAGTGACAGAGTTTTCATCTTCATTTGTAAGGACCTTTCTTCTTGACTCTACTCTTTGACCCCAATCCTTCGGCAAGGCTCCGCTACTGCGGTGGCCCTGCGTTCCTTCACTTCCGTCCCCAACATACAGCCATACCCAACCTAGTCAAGATGCAATGTTCGCGGTTTGTGACATTTCAAACCATATTTCAAACTGGGCAATCTGGCCGCCCGAAGAGAACCAGCGGCCCCGCCCCCGTCACGCGGACGGGCACGATGCGGCCCCTGAGTAGCTCCGGCGAGCTTCCGGCGGGCAGATCGAAGACCGTGATCAGGTCGCCGGCGGTCCGCCCGGACATCTGGAGCCCTCCCCGCGGACGGTCCCAGCCCAGCTCGACGCGTCCGGGTTGCCCTGTGGACCGGTTCTCTTTCGGGCTCACTCCCTGCACGAAGACGTCCACGACCCGGCCGATCTGCTCGGCGTGCACGGCACTGCTGATCCGGGCCTGGAGGGCCAGGAGCTCGTTGTTGCGGCGTCGCTTGACCGCGACGGGGACGTCGTCGGGCAACCGGTCCCACGCCCCCGTGCCGGGCCGCGGCGAGTACTTGAAGATGAAGCTGTTCTTGGGCCGCACCCGCTCCAGGAGGTCCAGCGTCCGCCGGTGGTCGTCCTCGGTCTCGGTGGGAAAGCCCACGATGAGGTCGCCGGCGATCGAGACGTCCGGAAGCGCCTCGCGGACCCTGTCGATGAGCTCCAGGTACTGCCCGGTGGTGTAGCCCCGGTTCATGAGCCGCAGGATCCGATCCGATCCTGACTGGACGGGCAGGTGCAGGTACCGGCAGATCCGGCGGCAGTCGTGCATGACCTGGAGGATGTCGTCGCCGAAGTCGCGGGCGTAGCTGGTCACGAATCGCAGCCTCGCTATGGCGGGCACCTCGTCGTGGATCCGCCCCAGCAGGTCCGCAAAGGTCGTCCTGCGACCACCCGTGGCCGCCCGGCGTCCGGAGCCGGTGAACGCCGAGGTGCCGGGGCCGACCTGGGGGGCCTCCCGGCCGTTGACGGTGATCGCCGCCCCGTGCGTGTAGACGTAATGGTTGACGGTCTGGCCCAGCAGCGTGATCTCGACGACCCCCTGGTCGGCCAGGCGCCGGCACTCCAGGACAATGGCGTCCGGCGGCCGATGGACCTCGGCACCGCGGGTGTAGGGCACGACGCAGTAGGTGCAGAACTTGTTGCAGCCCCGGGTAATGCGCACGTACGCGCTGTACCGGCGATGCTCCCCGTCGGGATCGAACGACCGCGACAGGTCCAGCAGCTCCAGGTTGTCCGCCGCCGCCGAGAGCGTCGCGCTGCGGCGGTTGCGGTTGCCCGCCAGTGCCACGCGGTCCGCCATGGCCGTGGGGTGGGTTTTCAGGGCGTTGTCGATGAGCATGGGCAGCCTGTCCAGCTCGCCGGGGCCGCACAGCAGGTCGATCTGGGGGAACCGCTCCATGAGCCGCACGCCCTCGCGCTCGGCAAGGCACCCGATGAGCCCCAGCACCACCGGGGTCTTGCGTTGAGCAATCCGCCCCACCCG
The DNA here is from genome assembly GCA_022562915.1 of Planctomycetota bacterium. GTDB lineage: Bacteria > Planctomycetota > Phycisphaerae > Phycisphaerales > SM1A02 > JADFOJ01. The sequence goes on from JADFOJ010000126.1 coordinate 2,755, forward strand.
GCTCAGAACCTTGTTCTCCGCCTGCTCCCGAACCGAACAGGTGTTGTACAGCACCACGTCGGCAGAGTCCGCGTCGCGCGTGAAGCCGTACCCCAGCGCCCCGAGCTGCCCCCGAACCAGCTCGCTATCGAGTACGTTCATCTGGCACCCGAACGTCTCCAGATAAACCCTCGGCCCCCCGGAACGCATTGGTAACTCGGTCGTAGTCACGATCGCTCAGATTCTACAGCTCTACTGCTTTGCTGCTCTACTCTCTACTCTCTAATCTCTCTACTCTCTAATCTCTCTACTCTCTAATTCATGCACAAGCCGCCGCTGGCCCAGGCCGTCGAGCACCTGAACGCCGGCAGGATTCAACAGGCCGAGGCGACGTGCCGGCGCCTGCTGACCGAGAAAGGCAAGAACCACCTGGCGAGCGCTATCCTGGGGCAGATCGCCACGATGCGGGGCAAGTTCGACGACGCGATCGAGCACCTCACCGGGGCGATCTCGTTGTCGCCCAGGGAGATCGACTACCGCGTGCTGCTCGCCGAGGCGCTGGCCGCCTGCGGCCGGCACGACGAATCGTTGTCCCAGTATGACCGCGTCCTGCACCTGCGCCGCGACTACCCGCCGGCCGTCGCCGGCAAGGCCAACGCGCTGATCCGGACCGGCCGCTGGGAACAGGCCCGCTCGCTGCTGGAGCCGTTCGTGGCACGAGCCGCGGAGGATGCCGTGATCGCGATCGTCTTCGCCCGCATCGCCACCCACGATGGCGAGCACGAGCGGGCGGTCGAGGTCGCGACGCGTCACCTGGATGACCGGGCAGGCGACCAGACGCGCCGCTCACTGCATTTCGAGATCGCGAAGGCCTTCGAGAAGGCCGGCGACTACGACCGCGCGTTCGCCGCGTACGCCAGGGGCAACGAGACTGCACGGGGCAGGTGGGACCCCGTCGCCGAGAGCGACCGCTACGACCGGGTGATGGCGGTCTTTTCCCGGGAGCACCTGCAAGGCCTGCCGCAACCGTCGCCCGCGGTGCGCCGCCGGTCACGGACGGCGGTGTTCCTGGTCGGCATGCTGCGCTCCGGCTCGACGCTCACCGAGCAGATCATCGACGCCCACCCCGACGCCTACGGTGCCGGTGAACTGCTGACGCTGCCGGAACTGGTGGACGACCTGGGGCTTCGAATCGGCTCGAGCCTGCCGTATCCCGAATGCGTCGCGGACCTGGACGTCGCCGACGTGGACTCGCTCGCCGAGGGCTATCTCGAGGAACTCCGGCGGCCGGCCCCGAACGCCACGCGGATCTGCGACAAGTACCTCGGCAGCTACGAGCACATCGGCCTCATCGCAACGCTCTTTCCCGAGGCCGCGATCATCCACACCCGGCGAGACCCGCTGGACACGTGCCTGTCCTGCTACGTGCAGAAGTTCGCTCCCGCCACGCCGGCGTACACCGAGGACCTGCGTCACCTCGGCGCCCTGTTCAACGACTACCTCGCGATCATGCAGCACTGGCGGACCGTGCTGCCGGGGCGAATCTTCGAGCTTGACTACGAGGACCTCGTCAATGACCAGGAGGGGGTCTCGCGACGCCTCATCGAGCACATCGGGCTGCCGTGGGACGATCGCTGCCTCCGGTTCCACGAGACGGGCCGCGAGGTCATCACGTTGAGCCGGGACCAGGTCAACAAGCCGATATACACCTCATCCATCGGCCGGCACCATCACTATGAACGGCACCTCGGACCGCTGAAGGACGTCCTGGATCGGGGGCTTCGCGGTCGGGACGTGGGTGTAGAGGGGGTGGCACGGTCGAGCGAGCGATAGCGAGCTCGCCCGTGGAGCGACGTCAAACCACGGGCGAGCTCGCTATCGCTCGCTCGACCGTGCCACCCACCATGTCGGGCTACTCGACTCCGACCCCCCCCGCAACGAGCGCCTCCCTGAGCGGCGCCAGTTGCGACTCGAAGTGACGGTACCGCCCCACCGAGCTGCCGTAGATCGGCCGGGTGACCTGGTCGTAGCTTGACGTCTGCACGACCCGCTTGTTCCGGTGGAACCGCAGGCAGCGATCGTCCCACGGGAGCCCGCAGAACTCCACGATCTCCCGGCTTACCCGCTCCTGGTCGCCCACGAGGGCCTCGTACTGCACGTCGAGGATCGGGATCCGCAGGACGGTGTGCCAGTGGGCCATGAGACGTTCGTACTGGACGAAGACGGTCGCGAGCCGCTGCAGGTCGAGCACGTAGGGATGAGTCGCCGCCGGCAGGGGCTGGGCGAAGCACGACAGGCACGTGTCCAGGGGATGACGGCGGCAGTGGATGACCCTGGCCTGCGGAAACAGCAGTG